>CAZOOT010000016.1:1860-38361 GCA_964581455.1 uncultured Chitinophaga sp.
GTATGAAATTTTATAACCTGCTGATAAAATACCGCCTTTATATTGGAATTCTTGTAGCAATTCTTGGAGGGGTTATCAACTATTTCTCAGGCTTTTGGCCTGGTTTTCCTTTTTATTTAATTGGCCTTGTGTTGATTCTCGGGCATTTCTTTTTCGGGCCACTTAGAATTATTCAGGAATACCTGGAAGCCGGAGATATGGATGGTGCTGAAAAAGTTTTGGCAACCATAAAATTTCCGGGTCTTCTGTACAAACCCATCCGTTCGGTTTACTACACCTTAAAAGGCAATGTGGCCATGATGAAACAGGATTTTGATGGTGCGGAAGTAATGATGAAAAAAGGACTGGACCTGGGTATGCCGATGAAAGAAGCGGAAGGTGCCAGCATGTTACAGATGGGAATGCTCAACATGCAAAAAAACGATTTACGCCAGGCAGAGAGTTATATCAGGGGAGCCATTCGTAAAGGATTACCGGATAAAGAAAACGAAGCAGCTGCATATTTACAGATGTGCAGCCTGATGATGAATAAAAGAGAATTTCGTGCAGCCAAGGATTTTTTCAGAAAAGCAAAAGCGCTGAAACCAAAAAGCGAACAAATCCTGGATCAGATAAAGCAAATTGAAAAATATATTACCCGGATGCCGGGATAACAAAATTTATTCAGATAAAATTTTAAATGAGGAAATTTGATTTCCTCATTTTTTATTTCGTGCAACCGATAGACATTAACTTTGAAAGATGTCTATTACAAGGGAAAAATTACATAAAGCATTTCTAAAGGCATATGAAGACCTGAATCCAAAACAACGAATTGCTGTAGATACCATTGAAGGCCCTGTAATGGTGATCGCAGGTCCTGGTACAGGTAAAACCCAGATCCTTGCCAATCGCATCGGTAAAATATTGCTGGAAACAGATGCACAACCACAAAACATTCTTTGCCTGACCTATACTGATGCCGGTGTAGTAGCCATGCGAAAAAGATTACTTGATTTTATTGGTGCAGCAGCATATAAAGTAAACCTGCACACTTTCCACTCCTTTTGCAATATGGTGATACAGGAAAATATCCGGCACTTTAATAAAAAAGAGCTGGAAGCCCTGGGTGATCTTGAAAGAGTACAATATCTCAAACAGTTAATAGACGGGTTTCAAAAAGATAACCCATTAAAAAGATACAAAGGCGAGATCTATTATGATATGAATAACCTGGCTTCACTTTTTTCAGCCATAAAACGTGAAGGATGGACAGAAGAATTGCTCCTGCAAAAAATTGATGAATACATCTCTGACATTCTTCCGGAAACCGATGGGTTTTATAATAAAAGAGAAAAGAAAAAAGGAAATGTTGTATTGACCCAAAAGGGAAAAGATGAAGTGGACAGGATGGAAAAACTGAAAGCAGCTGTAAATGCTTTTGCTCCTTACCAAAAAATTCTGCATGAGAACCACCGCTATGATTATGATGATATGATCACCTGGGTGATCAGTATGTTTGAAAACAATCCGAATGTTTTATTGAATTACCAGGAACAATTACAATACATATTGGTAGATGAATACCAGGATACCAGTGGTACGCAAAACCGGATTGTAGAATTACTCATCAGTTATTGGCAGGATGAAAGTCCTAACTTGTTTGTCGTGGGTGATGATGACCAGAGTATCTATCGCTTCCAGGGAGCTAACTTGAAAAACATGATGAGCATTGCCGGCAAGTTTGAAAAAGACCTGCTGAAAGTAGTATTGACAGAAAACTACAGAAGCGTACAACCTATACTGGATGCGGCAAAACACCTGATAGAAAATAATGAACAGCGACTGGTAAACCAATATAAAGATCTGACCAAAGAACTTACTGCGGCAAAGAAAGAACTGGCAGGGCTTGAAATTTTACCGGAGATCCATGTTTATGAAAACGAGTTTTCTGAAAATGTACATATAGCAAATTCTGTAAAAAACCTGATTGACGGAGGAGTGCCTGCAGGCAAGATAGCAATCATTTACAAAGAACACCGTTTTGGTGATGAGTTGTTGAAGTTTTTACAATTACAGCAAATTCCTTTTTTTGTAAAAAGATCAGTTGACTTACTGAATGACAATTTCATCAGCAAGATCCTGAATATGATCCGCTATACAATTGCTGAACTGGATACCCCGAATAGCGGCGACCCGCTTTTATTTGAAATTCTGCATTATGATTTTTTTAAGATCAGCCCTTTCCGGATTGCAATGATCTGTAATGAAATTGCCGGTAACAGAAAAAAAGACAGTGCAGATTCTTTGCGTATTTATCTGCATCAGCTTTCTGAATCAAATAAAGGAACACTTTTTGCCAATGATGAACAAACTGCTGAACTGGTAAAAGTGTTTACCATTTTAGAATCATTGCAAAAAGCAGTTTACAACAAACCAATTCAACAGTGGTTTGAACAACTGATCAATGAAGCTGGCATATTGGCTTATATCATGCAACAGGAAGAAGAAAAATCCTGGCTGATGAATAAATTAACCTGCCTGTTTGATTATATAAAAGAAGAAACACATCGTCAGCAAAACATCAGCCTGAAACAATTGATCCAGGAAATAGACCTGATGCAGGAAAACAACCTGAGTCTTGAATTGGTACAAACCACGGGAAGCGAAACGGGAGTTAACCTCCTTACTTGTCATGGAAGTAAGGGTCTTGAATTTGAATATGTTTTTTTGATTAATGCAAGGAACGACGTGTGGGAAAGAAAAAGAAAAATCAACAGGGGTTTTCGCTTGCCCCCAAACCTGTTTGACCAGGATTCAGATACTGAAATAACTGAAGAACTGAGACGCTTGTTTTTTGTTTCAGTAACCAGGGCAGAGAAACACTTGTTCATTTCATACCCTAAAATGAAAAACGATGGCGCTTTGCTGGAGCCATCACAATTCATTGAAGAAATGCGACTGCCATTGGCATTACCCGTAAAGGAAATTATACTGAAGGAAGAACAAAAAAACCATTATGCTGCCTTGCGTTTCGGAATTGTTCAAAAACCAGTGATGCAACAAGTGGAAAAAGATCAAATGGAAAGATTGCTCGGAAATTTTGTAATGAATGTAACCGCACTCAATAATTATCTTGACTGTCCTTTACGGTTCTATTACCAAACCCTTGTCAGGGTTCCTTCAGCAAAAAGCGAAGCCGCTGCATTTGGTACTGCGGTACATGAATCACTGAGCGATTTCCTGAATTACATGATGGAAAATGGAAAAAAATATCCGGGTAAAGATTTTCTGGTTAAGCGATATTTTTTTCATTTAAATAACAACCGTGAAGTTTTTACAAAAGAAAGCATTGCACGGTATATTGAACATGGCGAAACCATTCTGACAAAATATTATAACAAATATTATGCTCCGGCTCCTGAAGGAGATTTTATTTTGACGGAATATCCCTTGAGTAAGGTTGTAGTGAATAATATTCCATTGAAAGGCTTCACTGATAAAATTCAATTTTGGAATAAAGACATTGTGATCACAGACTATAAAACCGGATCCTTTGAAAAGGCAAAGCGGCGTGGTGAATTTTTACTACCCGGTCAGAAAGAAGATAAACCTCATGGTGGTAATTACTGGAGACAAGCTGTCTTTTACAAAATACTTGTAGATAATCTTCCCGGAAAAAACTGGAAAGTATTGCATACCCAATTTGATTTTGTAGAGCCAAACAGTAAAGATGAATTTGATATTGAAAGGTTAGATATATCAACAGAAGAGATAAGCCAGGTAACACAGCAAATCATAAATACCTGGGAACAGATACAGAAACATAATTTTTACACCGGATGCGGTAAACCCGAATGTGACTGGTGCAATTTTGCCAGGAACAACAAACTCTATCTCCGCCTGGAAGAGGAAGAACCAATGGGAGTATTAAATTGACCTGAAATTGTCCCGGATTCTCAATGAGATTAACGTTTTTTAAAGCTTAATAACAAAACTTGACAGATTATTGGCAAACCCTTTACAGTCAAATGCCATAAACCCGTTAAGTTTGCAGGCTAAAAGCAAATCTGTCAGCATACCCAAAGTGATTCTTTGGAAAAACTGATCAACGAGTATCTGTTATTTCATGAAAAAAATCTTTTTCTCCCTTTTTATCTTTTTCTTATTGTCGCAGGCTATGATTTTTTCACCCGGCTGTGCCAATATTATTCCGCCAACGGGTGGAGAAAGAGATTCCCTGCCACCTGTTTTAGTTACTGCTTCTCCGCCAAACGCTACAAAAGAATTTAAAGCAAGAACAATCACATTTACATTTGATGAATATGTAGAACTGCAAACTATTCAGGAAAACCTGATTGTTTCACCAACTCCGGATCGATTTCCTAATGTAACATCAAAACTTAAAACTGTAACAATAAAGATTCTTGATTCTTTAGAGCCCAATACTACCTACGCCTATAATTTTGGAAAATCAATAAAAGATATTAATGAAGGGAATGTATTGAACGGATTTAATTATATTTTTTCCACTGGGCCGCTAATAGACACAATGGAATTAACAGGTAAAGTTTTACTGGCAGAAACCGGTACTGCTGATAGCACACTTATTGTAATGCTCCACCGCAATGGGGAAGATTCAGCTGTGATAAAAGAAAAGCCAAGATATATTACCACACTGGATAGTGCAGGAAACTTTCATTTCCGGAATTTAGCTCCTGGTACTTATTATGCATATGCACTAAAGGACGACTCAAGGTCACGAAGATATCAGCAGGAAAGCCAATTATTCGGATTTACAAATGATCCGGTTATTGTAAAACCCGATCCCCTGCCAATAGAAATACATGCATTTGTAGAAAAAAAACCTGCAGACACAAAAAGCACTTTGACATTAAATAGAAATACAGGCGGCAGAGATACAAGTAGATTAAGGTATACAACTAGCACAGGAATTGGAAGTCACGATCTGAATAAAGAGCTGATTTTAACATTCGAACGTCCATTGTTGAATTTTGATTCTGCTTTATTGCAATTCAGTTCCGATACAACTTTTATTCCTGAAAAAAACTTTTCCCTGGAAATGGATAGCCTGAATAAAATAATTACACTGAAAACTTCCTGGAGACCAGGCACACTATATAATCTTATTATTGATAAAAACTTTGCGGAAGATAGTTCGGGACGAAAATTGGCTAAAACTGATACCATAAAAATTAATACTTTGAATCAAAGTGATTATGGTTCACTCCGGCTAAATTTTTCTAACACTGATCTTTCAAAAAATCCTGTTTTATTTTTTAGTTTGGGTGCTCTGGAATTTGGTTCTTACCCGCTTACTTCAAATGTTTTTTATCAACAGCTCTTCCTTCCGGGAGAATATGAAATAAGAATATTATTTGATGATAACAAGAACGGGAAATGGGATCCGGGTGCGTTTTTTAATAATAGAAAACAGCCGGAGATCTTTAGACGTATCCAAACCAAATTAAGCATCAAGGTAAATATGGACAATGAGTTTGACCTGGTAATGCCTGAAAAATACCCGGGAGAATAATAAGGAAACTGGTTTAAAGTTTTAATAACGCTTTTCTATCTTTGTCCCATGCAATTTTCTTCTCAACTGCTCGAAAATGCTGTGAATGAATTTTCCAAACTCCCCGGTATTGGAAAAAAAACCGCATTAAGACTTGTATTGCACCTGCTGAAAAATTCTGAGAATGATGTTCAGCATTTTAGCGAAGTGATTGCCAAAATGAGAAATGAAATAAAATTCTGTCATCGCTGTTTCAATGTAGCTGATGGAGATATTTGCTCAATTTGTGCCAATTCAATGAGAAAGCAGGAAATTATTTGTGTTGTAGAAAGCATCAGAGATGTGATTGCTATAGAAAGCACCCAGCAATTCAATGGCACTTATCATGTATTGGGCGGTGTCATTTCTCCTTTGGATGGCATTGGTCCTGATCAATTGAATATTGCAGCCCTTGTTCACCGGGTACAAATTGAAAAAACTGAAGAGGTCATCTTTGCATTAAATCCAAACATACAAGGCGACACTACGATATATTATATTCAGAAAAAAATAGCCTCTGCATTTGGTGCAGATACACTTACCATTCGCACTACCACTATTGCCCGGGGTATTTCATTTGGCGGCGAACTGGAATATGCCGATGAAATGACATTGGCAAGAAGCTTACAGAATCGACTCCCTGTGGAGAGCTATGTTGCCAATAAATAGATTTGACTTTTGCTATTTACCCTTTAACTTTGTGCCTCAGGCGGATTTGTTTATTGTTCGGCCGTATACAGAACTAATAAACGTTGAAAACTTCACTACAGTTTCCATTCGTTTATTCAGTTCGAAGATGATTTTTATGTAGCAAACATTTGTGCTACTATGAAGCTTCTGTTGTCCCGAAGGGATGCCTTCGGCACGTCGCTCTGATCATTGTTCTGGTAATTCTATTCAGCCCCGGCTAAAAGCTAAAGGCTGACAGCTAAAAGCTTTTATATGAATATTAAACAAGAATTGGAAAAACGCATTCTCATCATTGATGGCGCCATGGGCACCATGATTCAGCGTTATAAACTGAGTGAAGCAGATTACCGTGGTACCAGGTTTAAAGATTGGGCTTCAGATATCAAAGGCAATAATGACCTGCTTTCTTTAACGCAGCCACAAATCATTAAGGCAATTCATAAAGAATATTTGGAAGCCGGTGCGGATATTATTGAAACCAATACATTCAATGCACAAAAAGTTTCTTTGGCCGATTATCATATGGAAGAACTGGCTTATGAAATAAATGTTGCTGCAGCAAAATGTGCCAGAGATGCGGTAAATGAATTTTTGTCAGTAAGTGTAAGGTTAAAAGGATCTGCCGGTCCCTGGGTTGCAGGAGCCATTGGCCCAATGAATAAAACATTAAGCCTTTCACCGGATGTAAACAATCCCGGTTACAGGGCATTGAACTTTGATGAAGCTGTAGCTGCCTATTATGAACAGGTAAAAGGTTTGGTGGATGGAGGAGTTGACCTGCTTTTAATAGAAACAATTTTTGACACACTGAATGCTAAGGCTGCAATTTTCGCAATTAAAAAGTATTTCAAAGATGTCCCACCCATTGGGGGAGGTTTGAAGGGGGGGCTTCCTATCATGATCTCCGGCACCATTACAGATGCAAGTGGAAGAACACTGAGCGGACAAACTCTCGAAGCATTTTATAATTCAGTAATGCATGCTGATCCGATAAGTATCGGACTGAATTGTGCATTGGGTGCAAAAGAAATGCGTCCCTATATAGAAGAATTAAGCCAGATATCTTCCTGTTATGTTTCAGCATATCCCAATGCCGGACTTCCGAATGCTATGGGTGAATATGATGAACAACCGGAAGACACCAGTCATCATCTGGAAGAATGGGCAAAAGAAGGATTTGTAAATATTTTAGGTGGCTGCTGTGGCACCACTCCCGAACATATAAGACATATTGCTCAACACGTTAATAACATCAAGCCAAGAAAATTGCCGGAAGTACTTGAAGAATTAACTTAATGGTATTACTTTAGCAGTACTTAAAGCAATGGAAAAAATACTTTTAGGTCTGGCTATTCTGATACTTATCGTTAATAACTTCTCGACAATCCGCAATGTACTGGCTAAAAAGAGTACATAAATGCCGGAATCTTTTATTATCAAACCATATTTACGTCTTTCCGGATTAGAATCCCTGGTTATTCGCCCTGAAACCAATTTTGTGAATGTGGGGGAACGAACCAATATTACAGGTTCAAAAAAGTTTGAACGCCTCATTAAAGAGAATAAATACGAGGAAGCACTAAGTGTGGCCAGGCAGCAGGTAGAAAATGGTGCTCAGATACTGGACGTAAATATGGATGATGCCATGCTGGATGGCGTGCAGGCCATGACCACTTTCATCAACCTTATTCAAAGCGAGCCGGATATTGCAAAAATTCCGGTGATGATCGACTCTTCAAAATTTGAAATCATAGAAGCCGGATTGAAATGTGTGCAAGGCAAGTGCATTGTCAATTCTATCTCCATGAAAGAAGGAGAAGAAAAATTTATACAGCAGGCTGAGATCTGTCACATGTATGGCGCATCCGTTATCGTAATGGCTTTTGATGAAAAGGGACAGGCAGATACAAAAGACCGGAAAGTAGAGATCTGTCACCGGGCCTATAAAATTCTCACCGAAAAAGTTGGCTACCTTCCGCAGGATATCATTTTTGATCCAAACATTTTTGCAATTGCCACCGGGCTGGAAGAACATAATAATTATGCAGTAGATTTTATTGAGGCTACCAGGGAAATAAAAAGACTGATGCCCTTAACAAAAGTCAGTGGCGGAGTCAGCAATCTTTCTTTTTCTTTCCGGGGAAATGAACATGTAAGGGAAGCTATGCATTCAGTATTTCTTTTTCATGCCATCAAAGCCGGTATGGACATGGGTATTGTAAACGCAGGACAACTGGTAGTATATGATGAAATAGAACCCGGGCTAAAAAAATTATGTGAAGATGTAATTTTCAACAGAGGCAATGACAATAACGAAGCCACAGAAAAACTGATTGTCTTTGCTGAGACCGTAAAAGCAAAAGGAAAAGAAAATATAAAAGATGAAAAATGGCGGGAAGCTTCAGTGGAAGATCGTTTAAAACATTCACTGGTAAACGGTATTACTGATTATATTGATGCTGACACCGAAGAAGCAAGACAAAAATATCCCAAGCCTCTTGATGTGATTGAAGGCCCGCTGATGGATGGGATGAACGTAGTGGGTGATTTATTTGGTAGCGGAAAAATGTTTTTACCACAAGTGGTAAAAAGTGCAAGAGTGATGAAAAAAAGTGTGGCCATCTTAACCCCGTTCATTGAACAAGAAAAAGCAGATCGTAAGGCTGCACACCTTGAAGCAGGAACAATTAATGAAGAAACTGCAGGATCGGCAAAAGTGTTGTTGGCAACTGTAAAGGGTGACGTTCACGATATTGGAAAAAATATTGTTGGTGTTGTGTTGGGATGCAATGGATACGATATTATTGATCTGGGTGTCATGGTTCCTGCAGACAAAATACTGGATACAGCAGAAAAAGAAAAAGCGGATATCATTGGTCTAAGCGGATTGATCACACCTTCATTGGATGAAATGGTTCATGTGGCTCATGAAATGAAAAGACGCGGAATGAAACAACCTCTTCTCATCGGTGGTGCTACCACTTCCAGAATTCACACGGCTGTTAAAATTGCTCCTCAATATGAAAATGGGGTTTTACATGTATTAGATGCATCAAGAAGTGTGACCGCTGTCAGCTCTTTATTAAATAATGAACAGAAAAAACCTTTCCTTGAAAACCTTGAACTGGAATATGAAGGATTGCGGCAACAGTTCTTAAACAAAAAACCCAAAACACTTATTCCATATAAAGAAGCTGTTGTTACTAAAGAATATTTTGATTGGAAGAATTATAAGCCGGTAAAACCAGCTTTAGTTGGCGTAAAAGTGATTAAAGATTTTGATCTGGGTACTATTGCTAAATATATTGACTGGGCACCCTTTTTTATAGCCTGGGAAATGCCGGGACATTTTCCGGAAGTTTTATCTGATAAGGTTTTTGGAACAGAAGCTACCCGTATTTATCATGATGCTCAAAAACTGGTAAAACAAATAGTAGACAATAAATGGTTTACAGCTAATGGCGTAATTGGCTTCTGGCCTGCGAGCAGTAATAATGAAGACACCGTAACGCTGCAAACTAATCAGGGCGAGATAAGATTGGAATCATTAAGGCAACAAATAAAAAAAGCAGCTGGCCAGCCCAACTATTCTCTGGCAGATTTCATAATGCCAGGCCCATCCCCATCTGCCAGTTGGATAACAAGAGATACTGCTAAAGCCCCTTCCCGGGGGGAAGGGGAGCTGCACCCAGGTTATATGTGGGCAGACCCTTTAATTTATCCATTGTTGAAAGAGTTTGCTTTGCAGCATCGCTCAAATCCCACACAGGCAGAAAATGTATTATGGGAGATTGTTAAATCAAAAAAACTTGAAGGATATAAGTTCAGGAGACAACATATTATTGGGAACTATATCGCCGATTTAATATGTCTTGATAAAAGATTAGTAATAGAAATTGATGGATTGGTTCATCAGCTACCCGACAATAAAGAATCAGACGAGGCAAGAACAGTTTGGTTAAATACAAAAGGGTTTAAAGTAATTCGATTTTCAAATCAACAGGTACTAAATAATACAGAAGAAGTTCTATCAGATATTCTTTCAGTTTTAAAAAATCAACAAAGCATAAAAGACATAGCCGACCCAAGTTCCCCCTTCGGGGGACAGGGGGCCGATTATATGGGAGCTTTTGCTGTCTCTGTATTTGGAGCAAAAAAACATGTAGATAAATTTTCGGCAGAACATGATGAGTATAATAAAATAATGGTGCAGATACTGGCCGACCGTTTTGTTGAAGCATTTGCTGAATGCCTGCATGAAAAAGTAAGGAAAGAATACTGGGGTTATGCAAAAGACGAAAACTTAACAAACCCTGAATTGATCAAAGAATCCTACAAAGGCATCCGTCCTGCACCTGGATATCCTGCATGTCCTGATCATACTGAAAAAGTGAAATTATTTGATCTCCTGAATGTAACTGAGAATATAGGTACTTCATTAACCGAAAGCCTGGCTATGAACCCTCCTGCTTCAGTTTGCGGCTGGTATATAGCACATCCGCAAAGCCATTATTTTGGTTTGGGTAAAATTGATAAGGACCAGTTGGAAGATTATGCAAAACGAAAAGGAATGAGTATTGAAGAAGCAACTAAATGGTTAAGACCGGTTCTGGAATAAAAAATATATATTTATGTCAATAGCAGATAAACTTAAAACAATGATGCAACAAAAAGAAAACGATAACCTGAAAGCAGGAGAAGCTTTTTTAGCTGAAAATGCTAAACGTGATACAGTAGTTTCATTACCCAGTGGATTGCAGTATGAAATCATAACACAAGGCACGGGTGAAAAACCTTTGGCACATAATACAGTTACCTGTCATTATCATGGTACAGTTATCAGCGGCGAAGTGTTTGATAGTTCAGTACAAAGAGGTAAGCCGGCAAGCTTTCCGTTGAATGCAGTGATCAAGGGCTGGACAGAAGCTTTGCAATTAATGCCAACCGGCAGCAAATGGAGATTATATCTGCCCCCTCATATTGCTTATGGCAACAGGCAGGTAAGCTCTGCTATTGGACCCAACAGTACATTGATTTTTGAAGTGGAACTGATTTCTTTCAATTAATCTCCGGCTGCAACAATCCTAATTGTGTCAGTTTTATTTTCAAATCCTCAGGACTTGTAAAATGTATGCTTTCTATTCCCAGTGATTCAGCAGCCTTTATATTCCGGAGATTATCGTCAATAAAAACAGAACCGGATGCTTCAATAGAAAATTTATCAAGAAGTTTTTGATAAAAATCCAGGAAGGGTTTTCTTGTTTTTTCCTCTCCGCTTACCAGCAGTCCATTGAACCATTGCAGGAATTCAAATTTTTCCAATGCAATCGGGAATGTTTCAGCACTCCAGTTTGTAAGCGCATAAAATCTATTATCAGGATTTTGTTTTAATGTTTTAAAAATATCAACAGTTCCCTGGATCGGCCCTCCCAGCATTTCCGGCCATCTTCCATAAAAGGCCCTTATCTCTTTTTCCCACTCAGGGTGTTGGGCAACTTTTTCTTCAGTTGCTTTAGCAATCGGATAACCGGCATCCTGGTTTTCATTCCAGTCGCCGGTACAGATGTTTTCAAAAAACCAGTCTATCTCCGCTTCGGTTTTAAATATTGTTCGGTACACTTTACGTGGATCCCAATCAATCAGAACTCCCCCCAAGTCAAATATGATCGTGTTAATGTTTTTCAATCTTTATAGTTTAGTTTAAAATAAATAAGAAACAATGATAAAATAAAAACAACTGAATTGGTAACGATAATTACATTATTTTTTAATAAAACACCATAACATACCCACATTGTTACACTGCTGAAAGCCAAAAGTATCATTAATAAAGAAAGTTCTCCGGCTGCTTTCATGCGCCAGGTCTTGATCACTTGTGGCAAAAAGGTGATCGCAGATAAAATACCGGCAGAATAACCAACTATATCAATCCATTTCATAAAAAATTATTTTAAATTGAAATTATCTTTTTTCAAAAAACCACCAGTAACGTTTTCTTCTCTTCACTTTGTAATTATCACTTACATAGGTATGAATATGTTTCATCGCTTCGTCTATATCATCCGTCAATAAAACAAGCGAGAGATCTTCCCGGGCAATAGTTCCCTTGTCTGCCATATGCTCCAGCATGTCCCACAGTTCAGCATAATATTCTTTACCGAACAACACAATCGGAAACTGGGTTATTGTTTTAGTTTGAACCAGCGTAAGCGTTTCAAAAAACTCATCCATTGTACCAAAGCCACCCGGCATGATAATAAAAGCATAGGAATATTTTGTCAGCAACACTTTCCTCACAAAAAAATGTTCAAATGTTATCCATTCATTCATGTAAGGATTGTGTTTTTGCTCAAACGGCAACTGAATATTACAACCTACTGATGCACCATTGTTTTCAAAAGCTCCCCTGTTTGCCGCTTCCATCACTCCGGGGCCACCACCGGTTATTGTTACAAAACCCATATTGGCTATTCTTTTTCCAAACTCTCTCGCAGCTTTATAATAAATATTTTCTTCAGTAAATCTGGCTGATCCAAAAACTGTGATGCAGGGACCCATGAAATGCAGTTTACGGAATCCTCTTATAAATTGCCAAAAAACCCTGAGTGCAAAATTGAGTTCAAAGCCACGGCTTTTGGGACCTTCAAGATAGACATGTGCTTTTGGCGGAATTATATCTGTTGTAGTTTTCATCTAATTACTTTTTTTGAACATTAAAACTTCAAAATGATTAATATTGAATCTTTCAGCGTTGCTATCATCATTTCTGTAACCCATTTTAAAGGCAATAAAAATAGAACAAAAACATACAAACAACTTTTACTAAATCATGTAAATTGTTGTTGCAAAATAATATCATCATATGCGAATCATTTCTTATAATTTAAATGGCATCAGGGCTGCTATCAACAAAGGCTTTATAGAGTGGTTAAAAACAGATCCGGCAGATATTATTTGTATTCAGGAAACCAAAGCCCAGAAAGAAAATGTAGATCATACCTTATTCAACAAATTGGGCTATCATGATTATTGGTTCAGTGCTCAGAAAAAAGGATATAGCGGTGTTGCCGTACTTACAAAAATAAAACCGGACAAAGTAGAATACGGAAATGGGAGCAAGTCCAGTGATAATGAAGGAAGAATTATCCAGCTGATGTTTGGTGATATTCGTTTGATCAATGCCTATTTCCCTTCGGGCACCAGCGGAGATGAACGCCAGGCTTTCAAATACAAATGGCTGGATGAATTTCAAACCTGGCTAAACAAACAAAAAAAGAAAACACCAAAAATGATCCTTTGTGGCGATTATAATATTGCTCACAAGGAAATTGACATTCATGATCCCAAAGGAAATAAAAAATCATCCGGTTTTTTACCAGAAGAAAGAGAGTGGATGACAAAATTTTTTAAAGCCGGATGGGTAGATGTCTTTCGTGAATACCATCCTGAACCTCATCGCTACAGTTGGTGGAGCCAGCGGTTTCCCAGTGTACGTTTGCAGAATAAAGGCTGGAGGATAGATTATATTTCTGTAACAGAGCCGCTGAAAAAAGAATTAAAGGATGCTGAAATTTATCCGGATATAAAACATTCTGATCATTGCCCGGTTTATATCGAAATAAAATAAACATGATAGTTTATAATGTTACCATAAAAGTAAACTGGGCTATTCATGATCTATGGCTTTTATGGATGAGGACTGAACATATGCCAGAAGTAATTTCAACCGGTTGTTTTACGCATTCACAAATATTACACTTACTGGAAAACGATGAGAAAGAAGGGCCAACTTATGCTGCTCAGTATTTTGCAGAGAGCAAATCAGATTATAACCGCTACCTGGACCAGTATGCAACTTTAATGAGGCAAAAAGCATATGATAAATGGGGAGATCAGTTTGTAGCTTTTCGCAGTTTGATGGAATTTGTGCAATAGCTGTGGATAAGAAAAGAAAAATCAGATCACTAAAAATCAGGTATTATTATCCGCTAAAACCCTTTAGGGACAAGCCTTACAAAAGATGTCTGCTGAAACTCTTGACAGGTAAGGCTTTCAGAAATTAAAAATAAAAATCACAAAATATTAACTCATCAATGATTTCCTCAATTCCTTACCCATCGCGGATTTCACCGGATATTAAATAAAATAAAAAAGGAAATAAATTTTATAGGAATGTAAAAGCGGTTAAATTTGTTGCTCTTACATAATCATAAAATAAATTACTATGAACAAAGCAGAATTAATCAGCAAGATTGCCGATGATACCGGCATCACAAAAACTCAAGCCAATGCTTCAATAGATTCTTTTATAGAAGCCGTCACTAAAACATTAAAAGGAGGAGGCAAGGTTACATTGGGTGGATTTGGTACGTTCACAGTATCTAAGAGGAAAGCTCGCAAAGGCCGTAACCCGCAAACAGGTGCTGAAATTAATATCAAAGCTAAAAGAGTTGCACGTTTTAAAGCAGGTAAAGAATTAGCAGGTAAACTTTAATTTCAAATTCAAATTATCAGAGGCCCCGCATATCCCTTGCGAAATCGTGATGCAACGTTTCAAAGATTATTCGGGGCTTTCTTCTGGAATCAATTTCTAACAAACAAAAAAAACAATTATGGGCAGAGGTGATAAAAAAACTAAAAAAGGTAAAATTTTCCAGGGTTCTTTTGGCAAAAGCCGTCCGGCTAACCCAAAGAAAAAAGAAGTGAAAAAAGATAAATGATCTTCCGGAATTTGGAATTGCTATAACTCTTCATTTCCAAATTCCAACTTTTTATGGAGCCAGTCTCTCAATTTTCCAGCTTCCACTATCTTCCAGCGAATATTGAATTCTATCATGTAAGCGGCTGGGTCTTCCCTGCCAAAATTCTATTTCGACCGGCTTTACCAGATATCCGCCCCAAAAGGATGGGCGTTCTATTTTCGTGCCTTCAAGTTTCAAAACCAGCTCATTAAATTTTTCATCGATCCATTGACGGTTTTCAATCACCCGGCTCTGTGGAGATGCCCAGGCACCAATACGGCTGAACTCGGGCCTTGAATTGAAATATTCATCACTTTCTTTGTTGTTCGTTTTTAACACCAATCCGGTAATACGAACCTGCCTTTCCAGTTCTTTCCAGAAAAAAACAAGGCAGGCTTTTGGATTTTCAGCCAGCTGCCGGCCCTTATAGCTTTCATAATTTGTAAAAAAAACAAATCCCTGGTCACTAAACCCTTTTAATAATACAATCCTGGCTGAAGGCAACCCATCCGGCGAAGCAGTGGCAAGTGTCATTGCATTTACTTCATCTATTTTAGATTGAACTGCTTCTTCCCACCATTGACCAAATTGTTTGATCGGATCGGGATTTACTTCCTGTTCTGAAAGAATTTTAAAAGAATAATCTCTTCTTATATCAGCAATGTTTTTTTGCATTTCTAAAATTTCCATTCAAAGTTAACCCTGTAAAAATTAAAAAAGCTCCCAAAGGAGCTTTTTAGAATATGATTTTTGTCATTTGCTATCAAACGCGGTCACTTTGTTTTTCCTTTAAAATATCCCTTTCTTCTGATACGATGTATAAGCTGCTTTCCAATTCACCAATTCTCTTCAATTGATTTTCGAGATTCTTATTTGCTTCCGACATCTGCTGAAGGTCATTGGTCAGTTCCTCCAGGAAAGCGACTTTCTTTTGTAGCTGTTGTTTTAAATGATTGGCCTCACTCAGTTTTTCTTCTGTACGGGTAAGCTCCATCTGCAGATTTTGACTCTCCTGCATATAATGGTTTGCCTTGTTTTTTGAATCTTCCAGGTCCTTTACCATCTTATAATAGGATTCTTTCATATCCTCATATTCAATGTTTACCATTTTGGTTGAAGAAAGCTGTGATTCCAGTTTTTGAATTTTTGCTTGCAGTGTATTAAAATCACTATAGGCATTATCCAGCATGGAAGTCATTTCCCTGGTTACATTTGATTTCTTCTTTATCTCATTTACTTCCTCCTCTTTCTCCTCAAGCTGATACTTAAGGTCGTTGATCTGTGTAATCAGTTCTTTATTGATTTTTTGAATTTCAAGATTTTTTTCTTCAGTTTCCTTTATTACATCTACCTGGTCCAGCAGTTTGGTTATTTTTTCATTGTGTTCCAAAAGGTTTTTCTGGGTCAGCCTCAGTTGCTCATAATATCCGGATCGGTTTTCAGGATTACCGGTATTTGCTTTTGAAATTTCAACTTCCTGGTTCAATTTCTTCGTCTGCTTTTTCAGTTCTTCAATCTCAATCTGGTAAATCTTAATATTTTCCTCAGACTCATATAATTTATTTCGAAGAACTTCCAGTTCTCCGTTTTTCGTTTCAATTTCATTCAGGTATTTATTCTTCAGTTCTCCCATACCGGTTCCGGGCCGCTGTGTCTCTTCCATTTCCTTATTAAGGCTACGACGGCTGGTAATAAAAAAATGAATGGCTATGCCCACCACAATGGCACATATGAATAGAAAAGAAACTTCAAATAAAGACAATGTAAGGTTGGCCATAAAATTAAATAGAGTATTGAAGCTAATAAAATTCTGTCAGTTTCCCTTCGTAAGTTTTGCACAAGCCGGTAAAAAACAGATGCGCAATTTAGTGTTGTTGTAAGTATAAAAGAATAGGAAATATACTATTCTTGTTTTTTAAGTGATAGATTGAAAACTGAAGTTTTGAGCTTTACCCACTCACCAAAGTGCCCACTCTGTCTCCGGCTACAACACGCATCAGGTTACCTGGTGTGTTCATATCAAAAACAATGATCGGCAGGTTATTCTCCATACAAAGTGTAAATGCGGTCATATCCATAACCCGCAAATTTTTACTGATGCAATCAGCAAAACTAATTTTATCAAATTTCCTGGCTTTTGGATCTTTTTCAGGATCGGCAGAATAAATTCCATCTACCCTGGTTCCTTTCAAAATCACATTGGCACTTATTTCAATTGCCCTTAATGATCCCGCAGTATCTGTAGTAAAATATGGATTACCTGTGCCTGCGCCAAATATCACAACTCTTCCTTTTTCTACGTGACGGATTGCCCTGCGCCGGATATAAGGTTCAGCTATCTGTTCCATTTTTATAGCACTTAGTAAGCGGGTGTACACACCTATTTTTTCAAGGCCCGCCTGTAATGCCATTCCATTAATCACAGTTGCCAGCATACCCATATAATCTCCATGAGCTCTTTCAATTCCGGTTTCGGCTTCATTTGTACCACGATAAATATTTCCTCCGCCAATTACAACGGCTACTTCCACACCAACTTCTGTCAGTAATTTAATATCACTGGCATATTGAGCGATAACGTCGTTATCAAATCCAAAAGTTTTATCTCCCATCAAAGATTCACCGGAAAGCTTCAGCAGAATGCGTTTGTATTTTGGAACCATGTAGCGATTGCGGATTTAAATTGCAGATTTCAGATTGCGCTGCGAAGATAAGGGTAATAATATTTATGGTTCTGTTCGCTATTCAACTTTCCGGGCTCTTAATGAATAAACCATCGGTATTTTATTTTCCAACCCTTTAATTCTCCAGTTACCATCTTCGCCCTGAACGGTATTATTAAAACATGGATAAGGTGAATACATATATTCGTTGAACATTTCAATCCCTAACCCGGCACCGGTCAATGCATTTATTAATTCACTAATGCTATGATTCCATCCGTATTCCTTCCCATTGATTGCCGCATTCCGGTCTGTATAGGTTCCCTGGTTTTCGGTTACAATCACTTCCCGGTTCTCGTAGCTGTATTTTATTTCTTTGAATTCATCATCAAACATCCAAAGCACCGGATGAAAATCGGCTATATAGAAAATGCCGCCGGGTTTTAAATAAAATGCGATCAGCTCAGCCCATTTGTCCAAATCCGGCAGCCAACCAATCGTTCCGTAGGAGGTAAATACTATATCAAACTTTTCATCAAGATGATCTTTCAGATCATATACATTACTGCAAATAAACCTGGCATCCAATTTAGTTTCTTCATTTATCTCCCTGGCTAATTTTATGGCTTCGTCACTCAGGTCAACACCAACACATTTTGCTCCCAACCGGGACCAGCTCAGGGTATCTAATCCAAAATGACATTGCAAATGAAGCAGAGATTTTCCATTTACATCACCAACTTCATTAAGTTCAATTGTTGTAAGAACGTTTTTACCAGCTTTAAATCCGGCTTTGTCATAGAATGAGGAATCTTTATGAACTGCAACCCGCTGGTTCCAGTTTATTTTATTTGCAACAAAATATTGTTCCTGATTTTCCATTTTATAAAAATAAAAAAGGGAACTGTAAAATAGTTCCCTTTATAATAAATTCAAGTAATTAATTATCCTAACGCTACTCTCTTGAACTCTGTCACTTTCACATCACCGGCTTCTTTCAGATAATCAGCAACTGTTTTGCTGCCATCTTTTACAAAAGACTGAGCTGTCAAAGTCTGTTCTTTAAAGAAAGCACCCATTTTACCTTCCGCAATCTTAGCCATCATTTCTTCCGGCTTACCTGCCATTTTTGGATCTTGCTTCATTAGTTCCATAATGATATCTTTTTCCCTGGCAATTACATTTGCAGGTACTGAAGCAGCATCAACCGCTACAGGGTTCAATGCTGCAATCTGCATGGCAATATCACGACCTGCTTCTGCTGCTTCCTTATTTAAACCAACCAAAACACCAATTCTGTTTGCTCCATGTATATATGAGGCAACATATTCGGCATCTATTCTTTCAAATTTTGTAACACCTATTTTCTCTCCTATCGCAGCCAATTTATCATTCACCAATTCAGCTACAGTTGAGTTGCCTGCTTTTGTAGCCATTAACTCTTCAAGGTTTTTTACATTAGCTGCTATAGCAGCATCAGCAATACTTTGACCAAAGGCAACGAAATCAGCATTCTTACTTACGAAATCAGTTTCACAACTTACACAAACTACGATTCCGGATTTTTTATCTGTTGTTGTTTGTGCAATTACTACTCCTTCTTTTGCTTCGCGGTCACTTCTTTTTGCTGCTACTTTTTGTCCTTGTTTTCTTAACCAATCGATTGCTGCTTCAAAATCTCCGTTTGTTTCTGTTAATGCTTTACGGCAATCCATCATACCTGCGCCTGTCATTTGGCGCAGCTTGTTTATATCCTGTGCACTTATTGCTACTGTTGACATATTTTATTTTTTTACCCCAAACCCCCTGAAGGGGTTCTGAGAAAGTTAATAATATTAGAATCTGTACTATTTCAGGAATCCTCCTAATACCCCTTTAGGGGTTGGGGGTTTACCTGCTTGCAGGTCTTTTTGGTCCGCTACCTGGTGTACGACGCCTTGGCTGATTACCACCACCCGGTCCACCTGGTCCACGGGTTTTTCCACCACGACCGCCTTCTGCTTCTGCTTCTGCCAGAAGTTTAGCTGCTTTCTTTTCATTCTCATCATTACCAGATGTATCATCAGCGTCTTCGTCCTTCAATGCCTGGCGTTCTTCCAGTCCTTCTGCAATTGCAGCAGTAATGTATTGGGTAATGATTGCGATCGACTTGCTTGCATCATCATTCCCCGGTATGGCGTAATCTACTTTATTAGGATCGCAGTTTGTATCTACTACTCCGAAAGTTGCAACACCCAGGCGTTTTGCTTCTGCAAGTGCAATATGCTCATGACCGATATCTACAATAAATAATGCAGTTGGAATACGATTCAACTGAGCTATACCGCCCAATACTTTTTCCATCTTTTCCTTATCGCGGCTAAGCGTAAGGCGTTCTTTTTTTGAAATCGTATCAAAAGTTCCGTCGTTCAGCATTTTTTCAATGCTCTGCATCTTCTTTACACTCTTACGAACCGTGTTGAAATTGGTCAGCATACCACCCAGCCAACGTTCAGTAACAAAAGGCATGTTTACCCGCTGTGCACATTCTGTTACGATATCTTTTGCCTGTTTTTTTGTACCAACGAAAAGGATCTTTTTACCACTGCGTGCAATTTGTTTCAAAGCTGCAGCAGTTTCCTGAAGACACTCTGTAGTTTTATTCAGGTCAATGATGTGAATACCTTTCTTTTCAGCAAAGATGTAAGGAAGCATTTTGGGATTCCACTTTTTCTTTAAGTGACCAAAGTGTACACCGGCTTCCAGTAATTGTTGCTGAAGTGAAGTATTATTTTCCATGTTTATTTTTATAAATAGTTTATAATATTATTTGTTGCAGGCTCCTTGCAAAAGCAAGTGCCGGCTATCAGATTAACGCTTACTGAACTGGAAGCTCTTTCTTGCTTTCTTATGGCCGAACTTCTTACGTTCAACTGATCTCGGATCTCTTTTCAGCAGACCAGCTGCTTTTAAAGCAGGGCGAAATTCAGGATTGATATCCAATAATACACGGGATATTCCGAGCATTGCAGATTCAGCCTGTCCTTTCATTCCTCCGCCAGTAGCATTGATCTTTATATCATACTTATCAAGTACTTCAACTGTTACTAATGGACGGGTTACCTGGTTTTGTAAATAAACCAAAGAAAAATATTCTTTATAGTCTTTATCATTCACTGTAATTTTTCCGCTTCCTTTAGAAACGAAAACACGGGTTACAGCTTCTTTACGACGACCAACTCCGTTTTTTTGTTTTTCCATTTTATTATTGTTTGGAATGTTTTAGTTTTTTTTGTTACCCTGAGCCCTGAGCTTGTCGAAGGGTTAAAATTTTAATTCTTTTGGTGATTGTGCCTGATGCTGATGTTCCGGACCGGCATACACAAAAAGTTTTTTATACATTTTACGGCCTAGTCGGTTTTTTGGAAGCATTCCCTTAACCGCTCTTTCAATAACGTTGTCGGGACGACGTGCCATTAAATTTCTGGCTGTTTCCTGTCTCAAACCACCCGGATAACCTGAAAAGTTATCATAGAGTTTTTGATCAATTTTCTTTCCTGTGAATTTTACTTTGTCAGCATTAATGACAATTACATAATCGCCAGTGTCTACGTGAGGAGTATAGTATGCTTTATTCTTACCACGAAGTATCGCAGCAATTCTGGCACACATACGTCCTACGGTTTGATTAGCACCGTCCACAACATACCAGTTGTGTGTAACGGTAGCCGCATTAGCGTGTTTGGTAGTGAAATGTTGTTTGCTCATTTTTATTTTTATTTGCGGAGCCGCTATCCCGGCCCCTTTTTTTAAGGGTTGCGAAGATAGGTTTGAGTCGTGTTCATTTCCAAAATATCTAATAGGTATTTTTTATCGCACCTTTGTAAGTGATTGAAATTCAGTAAAAATATTTACTCTTTAAAAAATTAGATATTAAAAGTTGGTATATAGCCAACTTTTAATAATTTTACTGAAGTTCAATACCTTTTTTGAAAATTATAACCCTCATTAACCCTTTATTTATTTATAAAAAAACAAAAAATGAAAAAGCAACTCTTTCAAAAAGTTTTAAAGAAAATAAAAAATGGTTATTATTTATTTAAAAAAGCTCCATGAATTTGCAAAACGACATGCAAATGCGAGAAAAAGTCTTGAAGTTTGGAAAGTAGTTGTAGAAACAACATCCTGGAAAACCAAAAAAGACGTTTTGGCTGATTTTCCAAAGGCCAAAATGATTAAGAACAACAGGGCAAGGTTTGAGATTGTCCATAATACTTACAGGCTAATTGCACATATATACTATGAGGATCAGATTGTAGAAATACGATTCATTGGTACGCACAATGAATACGATCGCATTGACCCTGAAATTATTTAGAAAGCATGAAACAATGGTTTATTATAGAAAATGAAAATGAATATAACAAAGTAGTGTCTAGATATGAAGAAATAAGAGAAGCTGAAAAAGGCTCCGAAGAACATAAAGAAAAACTTCTACTGGCGCATCTTATTAATAAGTATGAAGAAGAAAAATGGGACTTTCCAGAAGTAGATCCAATTGAATTTATTAAAATAAGAATGGAAGAATTTGGATATAAACCCGTCGATCTTGCAAATGAATATGGAGACAAGGGAACAGTAAGCAAGGTATTGAACTATAAACAACATCTTTCATTAAATATGATTCGCTTATTCAGCAAAATGCTTCGGATTCCAGCTGATGCATTAACAAAAGAATACAAGCTTCAATCATAATGACAACACACAATCTAGGCCGCTCCTCTTTTGGCGATCCAAAAAACAAAGGCAACTTACTTTCTCTTGAAGAGGCTAATCAACTATTAAATGACTGGGTGCCTAACGAAAGGCTTCGCCTGCATATGAAACAAGTGGCTGCAGTAATGAAAGCTTGGGCCCTTGAAAAAGAAAATGCTGATGAGCAAGAAGCCTTGAAATGGGAATTGGCGGGTTTGCTTCATGATGCTGATTGGGAAAAATTTCCTGATGACCATTGCAGAATAATAATTGAAGAGCTTGAGAAAAGAAATATTGATCCTGAACTAATACATTGTATTGCTTCCCATGGACCAAAATATTTTGGAGTAGAGCCTGATAATATAATGGATAAAATGATCTATGCCTTTGATGAGTTATCAGGTTTCGTACATGCTGCTGCATTAATCCGCCCAACAAGGTATGAAGGGCTTGAAGTAAAAAGTGTATTAAAAAGGCTGAAAGCTTCCTCGTTTGCCGCCCAGGTAAACAGGGATGATATATATGATGCAATCTCCCGAATCGATCATAGCCTTGAGGAAATTATTCAGTTTGTAATTGACCATCAGAAGAATATCGCCTGATCCCGGATTTTTTCCTAAAAAATTTAACATCTTCTTTAAACTACAGTGCTGGTACTTGGTCAGATGCTGTGGCTTGTATTCCTGACCCTTTGCGAAAAACTATTGTTCACCAAAAAATGCTCATTTATATGAGGAAACTCTACACCCTCGTTACCCTGCTGCTATTTAGTTTGGTAACTCTGAAAACTTCAGGACAGCCAATTTCGGGTTTTCAACTATCAAATTCAGAAAATTATTTTTCGTCTGATGATTTTAAAACATTTGAATCAGGTTCTGAACTAACCGATCAAATTACAGATTTCTGCCAGGTTAGAATTGAAATCAGTGCAACAGCCAGTTCAATTCTTACTAAAAAATTTACGGCCATTCCTTTACATAACCTACAGAAAATACCGGTTTATATATGCTGGAAATTTGGAGATGGTTCTGACACCTGTATCCAGTTTTCAGTAACTAATCCTGGTCCATTATCAGTGATTCATCAGTACCGGGAAGCGGGTAAATATGAAGTGTGTGTGAGAGTTGTATACCAGGATGGATGTGAAGCAAAAAAATGTGACCTGGCAGAAGTACAAAGACCTGACGAATGCAAAGCTGACTTTGAAAAAACTGCCCTCTCTTCTACTATTTCTGCAAACTATGTTACTTACAAAGCAATCCCATCACACAACAATAATAAAAAGCCAAAAACAATTTGCTGGAAATTTGGTGATGGCAAAGACACCTGCATTCAATATCCGGAAGATTACACCGGACCTTATACCGTAAAACATTTCTATCGCGAAAACAGTACATATGAAGTTTGTGTGGTTATATCTTATTATGGTGGTTGTACGGCTACACAATGTCATAAAATACAGGTTGGAAGACGTGATGAATGTAAGGTAGATTTTGAAAGATATCCTTTAACAATCAGCAACCATCCATTGGATGTTTATTTTAAAGCTGAAACTGGTCATAGCAATAATAAAAAACCAAAACAGATCTGCTGGAAATTTGGTGATGGTAAAGACACCTGTATTCAATATCCCGAAAATTATACAGGACCATATACGGTAAAACACCTGTACAAAGAAGCTGGCAAATATGAAGTATGTGCTAAAGTCCTTTTTTATGGTGGTTGTGAAGCTTACCAATGCAAACCCGTTCAAATTGGAAGGCCGGATGAATGTAAAGCAGATTTTGAAAGAATACCAATTTCAAGCTCTGATAATCCTTCAGTAGTTGGATTCAAAGCACTGACTGCACACAATAATGGTAAAGTACCTAAATTAATTTGCTGGACTTTCGGAGACGGCAAGGACACTTGTGTAGAATATGCTCAAAATTTTTCAGGACCTTATGTTGTTCGTCATAAATATGAAACTCCCGGAACCTATACAGTTTGCGTGAAGATCATTTATTATGGTGGTTGTGAAGCAAAGAAATGTAATACGATAACCGTCCCCGGACCAGACAGATGTAAAGTAGATTTTGAAAAGCTTCCATTGGCCAATACTTTAAGCCCTCTTTCAGTCTACTATAAATTGGAAGCAGGACATAACAATGATAAAAAACCGAAAACAATTTGCTGGAGATTCGGAGACGGAAGAGATACTTGTATTCAATACCCCGAAAATTATACCGGCTCTTATGTAGTAAAACATCAATACAGAGAAGCAGGAAAATATGAAGTATGTGCTAAAGTTATTTTTTACGGAGGATGTGAAGCATACCAATGTAAAGCAATTCAGATTGGAAGACCCGATGAGTGTAAGGCAGATTTTGAAAGATTACCGGTTGCCTCTGCTGATCATCCGCAGCAAGTAGCTTTCAAAGCATTGCCCGCCCATAACAACAATAAAAAACCAAAAGCAATTTGCTGGACATTTGGTGATGGCAAAGACACCTGTATTCAATATCCGGAAAATTATGATGGTCCATATGTGGTGAAACATGGCTATCGTGAACCTGGTAATTATGAAGTTTGTATCAAGATCTTTTATTATGGTGGTTGTGAAGCCAAGAAATGTGAGATCATAAAAGTAGAAGGTCGTGGTGAATGTAAAGTAAAATTATTTGAGATCGTCCCTTCAATCAACAGCCTGGTGAGAGGATTCTATGCAACCACCTGGACAAATAATAACAGTAAGCCCGTTCGTGTCTGTTGGTATTTTGGCGATGGAACTGACACCTGTATACAAATAAACCCCGGAACCAATTGGCCCGGATTAATAATCAGGCATACTTACCCTGCCCCGGGAACTTATAAAGCCTGTGTAAAAATATTATTTGAAGGAGGTTGCATTGCGTATGATTGTGACGAAGTCATAATTAAACCAACAACCAATACTTGCGGCGGATATATGACTGACTCATTAGTATCTCCAAGAACTGTTAAGTTCAAAGGATTTGCTGTACACAATGCAAATGATCCGGTAGTTGGTTACAGATGGTCATTTGGTGATGGAACCGGTGCAAGCGGACGGGAGGCAACACATACTTATAATCAGCCCGGCAGTTATGAAGTTTGTCTTACAATAAAAAACCAGCATGGTTGTGAAACCAGGATCTGTAAAAAACTGCATGTTCCCGGTAACACAAGCCCTGTGTTAACCATATCCCCAAACCCGGTGACCAATGTGATGAAGCTTTTATTTTATTCAACACTTACAGAACAGGTAAGCATTAAAATTGTAAATGGATTTGGTGTAACAATTAAAAATTATACCAGGAATGCAAACACCGGATCAAATATTTGGGAGTTTGATTTGAGCACTTTAACAGCCGGATCTTATACTTTATATATACAATCGCCGAATCAGTTTTCGAGTCAACTGTTCATTAAAAACTAATACCTAAACTGAAGTCAGGGCTACCAAAGCCGAGCCGTTCCATCTGAAAAGATGGGCGGCTTTTTTAATTTATAAAAGAAAAAATACTTTAATCCGAGATTTCATTGTTATTTTCCATTTGGAATTTAAACACCTCTGGATTGCAACACTCAACAGTTGTTTCATTAAATTTTTTTTTATAAAACTTAAATAATGAACAAACATCTGATCTTATGGTCAATTACAGTAGCACTTGGTGGTTTTCTGTTCGGAATGGATGTAGCGGTCATTTCGGGAGCCGAACAGGTAATTCAAAAGCTCTGGAACCTCAACGACATAACGCATGGTACAGCAATTGCCATGGCACTGTATGGAACTGTTTTGGGTGCAATACTCGGAAGTATTCCCGCTAATAAAATAGGACGAAAGAAAACTTTAATATGGATCGGAATAATTTTTCTTATATCCTCCATTGGAGCAGCGCTGTCAAAAGACGTAAATACATTCATGGTATTTCGTTTTCTTGGCGGCTTAAGCATCGGTGCTTCATCAGTAGTAGCGCCGGTTTACATTTCTGAAATTGCTCCGCCTAAATACAGGGGCCGTATGGTGATTGCTTTTCAAATGAATATTGTAATTGGAATATTAGCGGCATATGTTTCCAATTATTTGCTGCAAGGTTTTGATGGCGAAAATGACTGGCGATGGATGCTGGGTGTTGTGGCAATTCCTTCCTTATTGTTTTCCGTCATGATGTTTTTTACTCCGGAAAGTCCACGTTGGCTTATCCTGTATAAAGGAGATGAAGAAGGAGCCCGGAAAATATTTATTTTAAGTGGTGCTATAGCCAATGATTTGATTAATGAAATAAAAAACGCTGTTCAGACAACCAAAGAGTCTTTATTTTCCGGTAAATATAACCGGCTGATCATCCTTGCTTTTCTTATGGCATTTTTTAATCAGCTATCCGGAATCAATGCTATTATATATTATGCTCCCCGGGTTTTTGAAATGGCTGGAATGGGAAGAGACAGTGCTTTTCTTTCAAGTGCTGGAATCGGACTGGTCAATTTTTTATTTACTTTTCTCGGTTGGTACCTGATTGACAGAAGTGGAAGAAAAAAACTAATGTATATCGGTTCTGTTGGTTACATCATTTCGTTAACACTGATCGCCTTTTCATTTTCAGGCGACGCACACGGAGGCGTTCCCTGGTTTGTATTTTTATTTATTGCAGCCCATGCAATAGGACAGGGTGCTGTTATCTGGGTTTTTATTTCAGAAATATTTCCTAACTCCGTTCGTGCAGCCGGCATGTCATTTGGCAGTTTAACACATTGGTTGTTTGCTGGCCTTATATCGCAGGTATTTCCGTTTTTTGCAAAAAGTATCGGGGGTAGTTATATATTCGGATTCTTCGCTATCATGATGGTGCTTCAGTTATTTTTTGTGTGGAAAATGATGCCGGAAACCAAAGGTATAGCTTTGGAAGAAATGAGTTCAAGAATGAAGCATTGATATGAATAAAATATTATGTGTAGGAGAAGCATTGATCGATATGATCTGCACTGATAAAGGAAAACCATTATCGGAAGGAGAAAATTTTTTAAAAAAACCCGGTGGTGCGCCAACCAATGTTGCTGCGTCAATTGCTGCATTAGGTGGAAAAGTTGAATTGGCAGCTAAGGTTGGTGTTGATCCTTTCGGAAAACATTTACTTGATGTAATGAACTCTTTTGGTGTAGGCACTAAATGGATGCTGCAGGATAAAAACCATTTTACCACATTTGCTTTTGTATCGCTGATGGAAAGCGGCGAACGTGATTTTTATTTCAACCGCGGGGCCGACGGACAACTAAACCGTGATGAAGCAGATGCGATCAATCTTGATGAATTTTCCATTGTTCATTTTGGATCTGCTACTGCTTTCTTGCCTGGTCCTCTTCAGGAAACCTATCTCAGCTTATTAAAAAAATCATTGCAAAAGAAAAAATTCATAAGTTTTGATCCAAACTACAGAAACTTATTATTTCAAAACAGCAAGCAGACTTTTATTGAGCAGAGTTGGGTATTTCTGAATAATAGTCATTTTTTTAAAGTGAGTGATGAAGAAGCTTTGTTGCTTACAGGAACAGAAACTGTAGATGAATCTGCAGAATTTTTTCATAAAAAAACCAATGCCGTATTTGCTATCACACTTGGTAAGGATGGTACAATACTTGGTTCAAATGGACAAACCCAACTTGTTTCAAGTATTCAAATAAAACCAGTTGATACTACCGGTGCAGGTGATGCTTTTGTGGGTGCTGTGCTTTTCCAATTATCAGGTAAAACGGATGTAGAAAAAAAGTTGATTACCCCGGAAGAATGGAAACAAATTATTATGAATGCCAATAAAGCTGGGGCAAGAACCTGTGAATACTTGGGAGCAATGGAAGCATATAAATATCTGAGCAACGATATTTTTAAATAACAAGATCAAAAAGTTTTCACTCAACACATTTATTATTGAAAAAGGAAATTGACAGATTACTTTATGGCTTTCCAAATTTTTTAATAAGACTTAAATAAACCCCGTTGGTCCAGCCAAAACCATCCTGTCCGGGGTATTCACCACCTCCCGCCAGTTTATCCAGGTCCATGACATCATATTTTTCCATCATCTTCCCGGTTTGTAAAAATATTTTTTTATTTAATGCTATCCAGCGCAGAGCAATCTCTTTAGCCTGATCTGTAAATCCATAATTCTCTAATCCAATTATGGTCATCCATTGCAAAGGAGCCCAGCCATTGGGGGCATCCCATTGCTGGCCGGTTTTTTTTAATGTAGTTACTACGCCGCCTGGTTGTAAGAATTTTTCTTTTATAACTACAGCTACTTTCTTTGCTTGTTCATTTGATGCTATATTGAAAAACAAGGGAACAATTCCTGCCAGTGTTAATGATTGTTTTTGTTTTCCTTCTTCCAAATCGAAATCCACAAAAAAATTCAATTCAGCGTTCCAGCAATATTGAAGAATGTTTTTTGCTCTTTGTTCAGATAACGATCGAAAGTATTTCGATTTATTGGTATCGTTGTTCAGTTGATATGCTTCAGCCAAAGTTTGTTCCAAATGAAAAAGAAGACAATTCAGGTCTACCGGAATAATATTGGCTGTGTTAATGCTTGCTAAATTTTCTCCGTCATTAAACCATCTGCTGCTATAATCCCAGCCCGATTCTGCTCCGGCTCTTAAATGCCTGTAAAGCATTTTATGATCCCTGCCGGACTGTTGAGCCAGTTCAACATCTTCACGGTAAGATTCAGGTCTTGGGGTTTCGTTTTCATCCCAATAACGGTTCATGATCTCTCCACCCGGCATTCTTACAGAATGAAATGCACTGAAATTCTTTTCATTGACCAATTCATTTCCTTTCATCCAGAATAGATGTTCTTTTTCCATAGAACTCAAAAAAGCTAAAAAAAAATCCTTCCCTTTTATGTTTGCCAGTAATCGAACCATTAATGAAAAAAAAGGAGGCTGAGAACGACCAAGAAAATAAGTCCGGTTTCCATTGGGTATATAACCCTGCGTTTCAATAAGGAATGAAAAATTTTTAACCATGTTTTCAATCATGTCCGATCTCCCGGATTCTTTAAGACCCAGCATGGTAAAATAACTGTCCCAGTAATATATCTCTCCGAAGCGGCCACCAGGTACTATGTATTGATAAGGTAAATTAAGTAAGGCGCTAAAATGTTTCTGCTTATCGGGCTTTCTTGTCAGTGTATCCCAGAGATGCAATAAATTTTCTTCTATAGATTGTGATTGCGTAGTTTGATAAACTGAGGAAGGCGAATCAGGAAGATCAAAATTGTTTGAAACAAATTCTTTAAGACTGAAACCGGGTGTTGATTTTTGTTGTTCGTATTCTTTCAGAATTTCAACAGGGTCTTTTTTTGAAATACAATCAACAAATGTTTTTCCATCTGCAAATATTCTTTGCATCTGAACTTCTTCAAACAAAGGATTCATTTCATGTATTTCCATTTTATTTTAATGCCTTATTGCTTTTATCGTGTTTGCTTTGCAGCCTTTTAAAAATGAAAAGAAGTATAAACAGAATAGTAATGGGAATCAGGGAAAAATAAAAAGCAGTTTGTCCTCCGTAAATTCCAAATATGTTTCCGGTAATGATAGAACCTGTAGTACCTCCCAGCGCTGAGAAAACCACAATCAACCCTGACATAGCGCCGTGTTTGTGTGCTGGTAAATTGGTTAAAATAACCGAATTGATAGCCGGGTAAATAGGCGCCAGGAATAAACCAATTAAAGGAAAAATAAAAGCTACCAGAGGAATTTCTGATAGAGAATTCACTGGATTGACCGACACATTTTTAGTAAGCGGTACAGTTATTAATACCAATACTGCAGCAGCCACCAGGCACCCGGTCAGTACATAAAGCCAGTCAATTTTTCTTAATAATAATCCGGAAAAAAACCTTCCCAGCGCAATGGATGCCGAAAGAATACTGGCCATTTTAATACTCAGGCTGGTAGACAAATGCATCACATCATTATTGAATGTAGGTAACCAGCTCATGATGCTTTGTTCAATCAACACATAAAAAAAAGCACTGAAAATAAATACAAACACCAATGGAATAATAATCAGGCCAAGCATTTCTACAAATTCCTGTTTGGCGGATTTGCCTTCATCAGCTTTTTTTACTTCTGATTCATCAAGCCTTGTAGTCAGCAGCAGCAGGAATGCCATCGCAGATAGTGCTGCAACTATATAATAAACATTGAACCAGCTGGTGGATTTCGGATCATCATTATCTACAAAAGCTCCAAACAAAAAATAACCGGCCAGGATACCCACCATAAAAAATGATTCAATAAAACTCATCAGGCTCAGGTGTTCTTTTTTGGATTTTGTAACAATGCCTAATGTTGCCATGACGGAAACCTTGATCAAAGCAAAGCTGACGCCAACAGTAGCAAATAATAATTTAGTCATCAGAAAACTACCAGCAGAGGGCATGATCAGGGACATGGCAGTAACCAATGCCAAAGCGATCAACATGGTTTTCTTATAACCCACTTTAATGACGTACGAAGCAACCAGGAATGATGCAATGGCAATGCTCAGATCTTTGAATGCTTCCAGGATACTGGCAGCTCCTTTTGATATTTCAAAATTATTCTGGACCTGCAAGATCACTGTTCCCACACTATTCAACAGAATAGCAAAAACAAAATAGTTGATGAACAGGGAGAGTTTGATTTTCCAGTTTGACATAAATTAAAATATATAGTTAGGCCTGCTTCGTTTATTTAAAGATAAAAACAAAAACGGTGATTCATTAAAATGAATCACCGCTCTTTTCATAATACTGTATCTTATCCGGGAAAAAAATAATACCGATATTCCGGTTATAATATCCTTTTCCTATTTACAGATGAATTGAAAATCCGGCACTGATGAAATAATCTGAAAAAGCCGCATCTCCATGAACTTTAGTACCTGTAGCTGCTGTACGGAGTTTATCTGAATAGCTTTGTGTACGATCTCTTTTCAATGCAAACGGTACAGATAAATAAGTAGTAGATTTCTTAGTCATATAACTGATGACAGGTTCAGCAGAAATAATATAACCCGGCCGGCGAAATCCTTTATCACCCCCGATAAGATCACTGGAAGGAATACCTTCAACTCTTAAACCACCGGAGAAAGTAAGCTTACTGGCCATATAACTGGCTCCGGCCCTCACCATGAATTGGTCAGGTACACTCATAGTATTGAAAAAATATTTGATGGACGTTGCAGAAGCGATTCCGCCCCTTGCAGTAGAAACGCCATTTTGCTCTCTTGGATTAATGAGATAATAAAAGTTTCCATACACTGCAGTCCTTGGCGAAATGTTGTGATAACCGTTCAATTCAACAGCTATCCCTGTACCGCCATCACCCAATTGGATAGATTGATCAACGGGCCCTAAAATAACGCTATCGCCGGAGGCTACACTTTTATGAAAATAATCCTGGTATTTATAATCGCCTGTTGGAAGTTTGATTCCCAGGCCAACCTGCAGATTCCCTTTATGTGATTTCGCCGGATCAAAAATCCAGCGATAAGCTGAAAAACGGATATCACCGATTCCAAATGAACGGGTACTGTTCCTTGCATTGGGACTGGAGCTGGTATTACCATAATGCTCATACATAGAAGACCGGGTATTTGACAGAATTGGAAGGTTCAGTGAATAAGACCAGTATTTGTTCAAAGTTCTTGTCAAGGTAAAATCCCAGCTGAATGAATAATTGATCACTTCTGTTTTATTTAACTCTCTTTCTTTTTGTTCTTCTGCACCAACAAAATGTTTATAGGATCTGAAATAGCGGTTATTAAAATTTAAGGACCATGATTTTTCTCCCCCATCTTTAATTAAACTGCAGGAGTTGCCATTGCTGCGTATTGCTACACAACCCTGTGCATTAGTTTGGTTGATTTTAATGAAAATCATCAGTGCTGTTAATATATATATGCGATGCATAAAATTTTTTTAAAAAGTATGTCAAAAATTTATTTCTTTAATCTTAACCGGGAAACAATATACTCACCAAGTTTTGTTCCGGCTTTATTTCCCTCATCATTATCAAACCGGTAATGAATACCTCCATACAATCGGGACATAGCGGCTTCTTTGGCTGCTTCACGAAAAGATTTTACTTCCCTGCTTTTTATTCCAAACTCAAGGAGTGAAGTATCTGCAAAAGACAAATTATCGCCGAACCAATAAGTCATTACTTCTGCTGCAGCAGCTGAATTGGTAGCATGTGCACTGGTGTAAGTTGGGAATGGAGGTGTTTGAATATGCGGACGCCATAACTGATCAATATATTTATTAATAACAGTTTCAGGCCTAACCAGATTGCTTCTGAATTTTTCATCCCAGGAACTGATGAAGCCATCAAAAAGTGCGATGGCAGTTTCAGTATAGGCTGCTACAGTTGTTCCAAAATCAGCACCTGCTTTTTGAGCACCTATGCCAACAATATTCATCCAGTGACCCGGAGGTGAAAATTTTTTAGTTGCAAACATAACATGCCCGGATATATTCATTGTAAAAGGGTTATCATCCCAGAATTCGGCAATATGTTTTTGCTCCTCACTCAAATTATCTCCTATTGTTTTTACTTCTATCATGGCCTTGTAAAAATCACTGTTTTTGTTTTTTATATCATATACAGGAGGTCTCGGAGGCATAAATTGTGAAGCAGAATCCAACACCATGGTTCTAATTTCCCGCCATTGTGGTTCTACTGCAGTTCCATACATTGGTGGTGTAGGCACCCAACGACCATCAACATCACTCATTACAGTATAACGTTCTGCACTTCTTGTTTTAGCATAATTGTCTCCCTTACTCCATTGAATAATATGATTTGAAACCAGGTCGGCCAGTTTTTTTGATGCTGTTTTCATTTCTGAAGACATTCCGGAGTTTTTAGCAATCGAATCCAGTTTATCGACATGTTTCTGCATACTACCTTCCGGAAAAGTTACTGCTTCGCCAACACTGCAAAATGCAAGCAAGCATGCATATTTAAAATTTACATTCTTTGTATCCGGCATTGGTAATGCTGGCAAATGTTTTATCTGCCCGGCTAAAGTTTGAAACCGGCTGTCACCCAGTATCATCACTTCATATGCAGCTATATTGGCATATCCATAATTACGGCTGGCAATCATGGGTGGAAAATTGTTTTCCAGAACAACTTCATTTAGTTTCTTAACTGTTTTATTATATAACGTGGGGTCATTAAAGATTTTTTCATAATCCTTATTCCCCTTCTGGTTACAGCTTAATATTGTAATAAATGCCAGAGCCGGCAATATATTTTTAAGATTCATTTCAGTGAATTAATAAATTAAATAAAACGATACGGTAAATCGGGTAATTCTTATCAGGCAAATTCTGGTGGCTGCGACGGAGTCTGAGGTTTAAACTGAGAAAATACATCCGAACTGAATGAATGGTATTTATATGGCTGATTGATCAGTAGTAAAAACTGAATTTTGTTTTCTCTCGAAATATAATCGCTAATTAAATTTTTAATAAGAGACGAAGATTGTTTGGAAGGAGTATTGTGCTGTTGAATGTCTGATACCGCTTTTGTAAAATCATTTTTTGCAGAAACCAGTTGATTCTTTTCGCTATTTGGAATGCAGAGTAAATATAAAATATTGCCGCTGATTTTTCTTTTTACATATCTATAATGAATCCCGTTCCAATCGGTTTCACCATAGACCTGTTCAAAATCTTTATCGCTGTAGTATGGCATGTGCAGCGGAATTTGAATTTCCATCAATTGATCATCTGTATAATTACCGGCATCAATTTTATTCTCCAGAACAGCAGTGACATTATTTTCCAGTAAGGAAAAAATCCAGTGGTAACCTGCAACATTGAAGAGCATAATACCCAGTAACAATATGGCGCTGATCTTTTTCAAGCGATTAAAATACAGACGACAAGATAACCTGAATCTTTGAAAAATTGATTTTTTAAAAATGAAAAATCAGGAGCTAACTACCAGTCATTTGTTCACCGAAAATGTTTTCTTTTCCGTACCAATTCCTTTAATTGTCAGGCTTTTCCAATGCCTGGGAAGCTTTGTTTTTAATTGAACTATACCACTTGATTCTATATCCAGCCCCCCAAATCCCATTAAAACTGATTGTAAAACACCACCGGCGCCTGTTGCGAAATAAGGATTAGTTCCTCCTTTTGTTTCAGCTATTACCCTGAAAGGTGGATTAAGGTTGGGTATAAATGCCTCTTTGAACCAATGATACGCTTTTTCTGCATCTCCAATCCTTGAATACAATAATGAAAAAATGGCTTGCGTCATTGCAGGCGTGCCCTCATTGGGAACTCTTGTTTCATAATAAGCCAGATCTTTTTTAATCTGGTTGATATCTGTAATTTGTTTTAAAGGGTAGGGCAATAAATTAACATCCGCCTGCTTAATTCCTTCTCCGTTATAAGTAGCATGTTCTCTTGTTACGCCATCGGCCATTTTTAATATGGGGATATTATTCGCTACATTGATCCAGTCTGCATCGGGAACAATACCCAGAATTTTTGCTGCGGCAGTTGCATACTGAAGATTTGATTTGGCGGCAGCATTGGTGAATGCATTGTTATCTACATTCTCGGCCCATTCATCAGCAGCTACTACATTTTTAATATCAAATTTGCCCGGCCCATTTCTTTCTACCCTGCTTGCCCAAAAATCAGCAGTTGAAGACAGAATAGGATAACCCTTTTCTCTCAACCATTCTTTGTCCTGTGTAACACAATAATAATTCCATGCTGCAATTCCCACACAGGCAGTAATATGATGTTCGAACGGGCCGCTCAATGCCCATACGGGAGTTTCTTCCACGCCGGTTTCTGCACTTTCCCAGGGATACATGGCTCCTTTAAATCCTTTACTGAATGCATTTCTTTTAGCAGCATCTAATCGTTGATAACGGTATTCCATCATACTTTTTGCCATGCCGGGTTGTAAAACAAGTACAGCAGGAAACATCCACAATTCCGTATCCCAGAAAACATGTCCGTTGTATCCAAGCCCACTCAATCCCATTGGTGATGGTGACATTGCTGTGCCTTCCCTGGAAAAAGAATAAAGATGATACATCATACTGTGTACATCCTGTTGTGACTGGGGATCGCCTTCGATAATGATATCAGATTTCCATATTTCTTCCCAGGCTTTATGATGAAAATTCAACAGTCTGTCTTTTCCTTCCAGTTTTGCATAAATAGTTAACCGCTCAGCTTCATTCAATGGATCATCATGATGAGCTGAGGTAATGGAAGAGCCTGCAATGGAAAATTTATACGTTTCACCAGCTTTTATTTTCTTGGTGAATTTCATCAGGTGCATATTATTATCCCACATTTCATGGATAACTCTTGGTTCTTCGCCATGATGTTCATTAAATAAAAAAGTATTGGAAGCACACATCAGCAATTTACCGGCCGGGCTTTTTGCTGTTGAAGTCAATAAACTGATTACAACATGAGGCCGGTCAATTTCATTGTAATAATTCTGTACATCTTTCAAAGCATCGGGAGCTTCCATTACACTGGCTCCTGTCAAACTGAAATCTTTTTTAGCTGTAATAGTTATATCCATCAATACCGTAAAGGGCAAATGACGGAGTGAATAATAGGTGTAAGAAACAGATGCTTTGTCTCCATAGTTGAAGGTGGTGGTAAAAGAAGCTTTTTGCATATCCAGCTCCTGGTACATTCCTGAAGCCGATTTTGCATCAATTCTGCTGCCATCAATTTCCAGGTACATATTAAGCAGGTTAAAACTTTTCAGAAAATTGCTTACCCTGCCTCTTCCATAAAGGTCATAAGCACCTGCCAGTACTACTTCTTTTACTTTAAATGGCTCAGGCGATGAAACGATTCCTATCATCCCATTTGCTACTGTAATTCCATAATAATTACCGGGATCAATTTTATCGGCTTTTAACTTCCAGGAATCCTGTGCAACAGAAATTTTGAGTATCATTGCAAACCCTGAAAACAACAGTAATCGAATCATAGTCTTAAGTTTTACAAACCTGAAATTAACCCAAATTGATTTAACCCGGTTTATGAAAAAAATTATTTTTATTGTCCTGTCAGTT
>CAZOOT010000017.1:0-31341 GCA_964581455.1 uncultured Chitinophaga sp.
TTTAAGGATGCCGTTCTGATAAGTAGCTTCAATCTTGTTAACATCACCTGTGTCATCCAGTGTAAAGCTGCGGGAGAATGAGTGCATGCTGTACTCTTTGCGCAGCCATCCTTCTTCCTTACCTTCTTGTTTGTTCTCTTCTTTTTGTTCGAAGGAAATAGTAAGCTGGTTATTGCTTACGTTCAATTTAAAGTCATCTTTTTGCAGACCCGGCGCTACCAGTTCCAATTCATATGTTTTGTCAGTTTCCATCAGATTCACGGGAACTGTTACAGATTGTTCCAGGCCATTGAATCCCCAGAAATCATCATTGAGCATGCGGTTCAGGTTTTCATTGATAAGCCTGTCCGCCCAGATTGTAAATGGTTTTGCGGGCACTGTGCCGTTGTTTCTTCTGATAATACTTGTTGTCATAAAGACCTCCTTTTTTAATGGTTTAACAATGAATGCAGCTGAAAATTCAAACAAAATGCCAATTGGATTTTAAATGAAAATTTGACAAGCTGACTGAAAAAAAAACAGTATTAAATGAAAATTTTTCAGAAACGATCAAAATCAAAATAGCTCTTCAAGGTTGGCTGCTTTAAACATTTCTTTGGTGATCAGCTTGCAATTTTGTGTAAGTTCTTCCAATGTACAACTGAGAATCTTCAGGTTTATTGGTAATTTATTAACCGTTTCCATTAGCTCTATGGTTAGCAATGAGTTTTCATCTGCTTCACTATTGCCTTTTAGTTTTTTAAAAAGCGAATAAGCAAAAGCCCGGTTATTTCCTATATAGAATTTTCCAAAACTTTCGAGTCCATTGCAGGTCTTAATATTCAGAAGAATGTAAAAGGCAGTTTCTTTCATGAAAAATTATGCAGCAATGAGGATGCCAGAGATTTTTGTCAGCGGCTAGCGCTGTAATATTTTTTATTTAATGGTAAACAATAAAAATGAAACCTGAATATTTGCTATACGCAAGTTCAAAAAGCCGGTTACCAAAACCTATTTAATTACTGCTGCCAATTCCCTGGATAAATGTGCCGATATTATTATAAGTATTGAACGTTCCGGCTTCTCCTGCCGTACCGCCCAATTCTATAATCCTGTTTTTACTATTATTTCTAATTTGGAAATTACCGGCTGAACTACTGACAGAGATTCTGACCCTTTCATCCCCATTATAATTATTCACGTAAAAATCTCCATTCCCGCTGGTAGTTTGTGTAAGCTTAAGCGCAGAATAGCCATTGGAATTATATAGTCCAAGAGAACCTCCTGCACTTGAATTGCATTGCATTAAGGCTCTTGTGTCTCCATTGTTATTACATACATATACGTTTCCTCCGCTTTTATCATTGTTTAAAATAAGGGTTCTTTTTCCTGAGTTGTTATAAATACTGATATATCCGCCCCCCACATCACTGGAACTGCTAAATCGCATTGTTTCCTGGCCCTTGCCATTTTCTAAACCCAGGTATCCTTCCTGGTTGGCTGTGTACGTAATGTTCACCAGTCTTTTTCCTTCTTTGTTATATGTTTTTAACATTCCCTTTCCATCATCCTGAGACAACATCAGCAAAACATTGCCATTATTATCTACAATTTCAAATTTTTTGGCTTGCAGAATTTCAGGAACTGACTGAGTATTTCTGAATGACATAAAAAGGATGAGGGTAAATGTAGCAATAAAGAAGACAAGAGCAGTTTTATACCGTCTGTTTGTGGCCTCAAGTTTTTGAAGGCGCATTTCTATTGTTTGCATAAAATGGTTTTAGATAAAAAAAATACTAAACTTTACATTCTTATTAAAAAAAACATTCCCACAGTATCATTTTTCCGGAGTGTTAAGGAGTAGGGGGGGAGAAGATTTTTACTGATAGGGTCGGGAATAGAAGTCTGCTAAAATGCTATTCTATAAATCCAGAATTTCAGAAGGAAGCATTTACTTTCCGGTCAACCCTTAGCACGGACTGTTGTTGAAATAATGTTTTGTACCAATACCTGAGACTATCCACCTGCTTTGAAATTGTGCGAGATTTCTGATGGTAGTAGATCACTTTATAACCTGGTTCAGTAATCTGAATTTGCCTGTCCGGATCAAACCATTGGCCGGTCGTTTTCAGTATGCTGCAACCTTCTTTAAATGTTTTACTGATATAATTTTCTTTAAACTGGTTCCATTCGGTTTCAGTAACCATTCCTCCACCGGGTTTTGATAATCCGAAATAAAGATTGGTTTCCGTCATTCGTTGTGATGAACAGGATAAAACCAGCAGCATTAAAACAGAAAGTATCCATTTCACAGATTGAATTTATGAATTATTTCCATTCCATCTGTTTGGATATTACAGTGTGTATTTGTAATTCAGCCCTTTTTACCGGCACAATACTGGTAATTAAAACCCGGCCTTCATTTACTTAATTCTTTTTCCTACATTGAACAATATAATTGGAATCATACATGTCGTTTATTCAACAACCGGCCTATATCATTTTTATTTTATTCTTACTGATTGTGTTTTCAGAATGGCTGGCTACCAGGAAATACTTTAAACATATTGGTTCAGTTTTAATTATTATTATCGCAACGGCTATTCTGGCCAACCTGAAGATCATTCCTTCATCAGGTAATGCCACATCACTTTATGACAAAATTTTTGAATATGCCGCACCACTTGGTATTTTTTTTTTATTGCTGGATGTAAGACTAAAGGACCTTAAAATGGCCGGTATTCCCATGCTTACCATGTTCCTGATTGGAGCAGCCGCTACTGCAATTGCAGCAATTGTGGGGTATTGGTTGGTTTCACCACAACATCAAATGAACAATGCACATGCTATTGCAGGAATGTTCACCGGTACCTATATCGGCGGCAGTGTTAACCTGAATGCAGTAGCACTACAATACGGTGTACAGAAAGACGGAACCCTATATGCTGCCGTAAATGCAGTTGATAATATCCTTACTACTTTTTGGATCTTCATGACCATTTTTTTGCCGCCCATTTTTCAAAAGATCTGGCCTCGTAAAATAAATGTACCAGCAGAAATGAAAGCACTTTCTGAAAATGAGATCATGAAAAGTGCTACGCAAATAAAAACAGAAACTTCTGTTACAGATATTGCTTATTTACTGGCCCTGGGATTTGGCAGCCTGTTTATTTCTTCATTCATTACCAAATATATTCCACAGATCCCTGCGATACTTGTATTAACTACCCTGGCAATAGTGTTTGCTCAAATTCCTTTTGTTCAAAAATTGAAAGGCGGCAAACTTATGGGCATGTTATTGGTGATGATCTTCCTGGCGGTGATCGGCGCTTATTGTGAAATCAGTGCATTGATAAAAAGCGGAGATATAGCCAAAAGCCTTTTGTTATGGGATACCTTGCTCATTTTTATTCATGGCATCCTGATCTTCGGCATCGGTGGTTTATTAAAACAGGATTGGACTCTTATATCGATTGCTTCCAATGCGAATATTGGCGGGGCAAGTTCAGCACCTGTTTGTGCCATAAGCCTGGGTCGTCCCGATCTTCAATTGCCGGGCATACTGGTGGGTTCCATTGGGCTGGCTATTGGTTCTTATTTGGGAATTTTAGTGGCCGAATTAGTGAAATAAAAAATCAGTTCTCGGTTTTTGTTTACAGTTAATTTAAGAATGCATGTAATTAATTGTTTATAGCAGACAATCAAATTGAATGCCTGTGAATCATGTAATTCTTACCATCAAATATGTAACACTTTTTTTGCGTTTAGACCCATCTTTACTCCATCAAAATTTACAATTTAGAAATTAGGAAAATTAATCATGATTATGAAAAAAGTATTTATTCTTGCGATCTTTTGTGTTCTCTTTTCAACAACGGAAATTTATGCTCAGGCAAATGGAAGTTCTTACAATACGGCATTGGGTGTCAAATTTTATCCCGGAGCCGGTATTACACTCAAACATTTTATTAAAAATAATGTTGCATTGGAAGGAATTGGTTATTTCTGGAAAAATGGTGTAAGAATTACTGGCTTATATGAATTTCATGGAGATATCGGTGGTGCTCCAGGCTTGAAATGGTATGCTGGCCCAGGTGCACATATCAGTGTTTGGAATGATGAATGGAGAAAAAAATATCCTCAACGTAATGGTGGAGCTTCAATAGGAATTGATGGGGTTTTAGGATTGGATTATAAATTCAAAGGTGCCCCGATTAATATGAGTATTGACTGGCAACCATCTATTGATCTGGGAAGTTATTATGCCTTTAATGGTAACTGGGGTGGATTTTCTATCCGTTATACTTTTTAAGTAAAAAAATAAATTTCGTGGAAGAATAAGTTTATCAAAGCAGTATAAAGCATTTGCTAAATAAATAATCTTAAAACCTTGTCCTGAGGTAATAAACTCAGAACAAGGTTTTTTTATACAATCAAAGCAAAATTATTTCCATGGTATGATAAATTACTATCTTTAAAAGAATGGATTCTTATGAATCCTTAATCATTTTTCAATTTAAAAAAAATATATGAGAGTTATTTGTTTATACATCGTCCTGATCGCCGTTTGTTATGGGTGTAGTTCTGAAAATGAACCAGCAACAACAAGTATAGAATCGCCAAAGGCTAATGTAGTATTAACACCAGCTGACATCCAATTAAAACTGGCTGTTTTGGCTGCCCCCCTGGAAAAAAGAGACAGCTGCACGGTTTATGGTTACAACGCAGATAATGAATTTGTCCTTTTAAGACAAGGCACCAATGAATTGATTTGTCTTGCAGATAATCCCAACGATTCCAGTTTTTCTGTTTCCTGTTATTTTAAAGAACTGGAACCATTCATGCAAAGAGGCCGTGAATTGAAAAAGCAGGGATTGAACGATAACCAGGTATTTGAACAAAGGGAAAAAGATGTAAAAGCTGGCAGCCTGCAAATGCCCAAACAACCTGCCAGTTTATATGCCTATTCTGCAAAGTTTGAAAATGTAAATTTCAGCACAGGTGAGGTAAAGGATGGTTATTTACGTTATGTAATTTATATACCATATGCTACAGCTGAAAGTACGGGGCTCCCATTAAAGCCATCTACGCAGGGTATGCCGTGGATCATGGATCCCGGGACACACAGGGCACATATCATGATCAATCCTTAGAATACATAATCTTTTAATCAATAAATATTTCTTTATGGCAACTAAAAAAATAATCACTGTATTTGGCGCCACCGGTGCCCAGGGTGGGGGACTGGTTCGTGCCATTGCCACTGATCCTAACAGCGACTTTACTGTTCGTGCAGTAACCAGAGATCCTAATTCTGATAAAGCTAAAGCATTGGCTGCGATAGGAGCAGAAGTTGTGTTTGGAGATCTGGGCAATGCGGAATCTGTTCACCAGGCGCTGGAAGGAGCTTATGGCGCTTTCTTTGTTACATTTTATTGGGCTCATTTTTCGCCAGAACAGGAAAAAGCGGAAGCAGCTCTTTTTGCAAAAGCATCCAAAGATGCAAGTATAAAACATGCTATCTGGTCCACACTGGAAGATACCCGGCATTTTGTGCCTTTGCATGATGACCGGATGCCGACTCTGATGGAAAAGTATAAGGTCCCTCATTTTGACGCCAAAGGAGAATCCAATCAATATTTTACCGATGCAGGGGTGCCAACTACATTTTTCCATGCATCTTTTTACTGGGACAATTTTATTTATTTCGGAGCGGGCCCTAAAAGAGGAGAGGATGGGAAACTGGCTCTAACTTTGCCGATCGGTGATGCAAAGATGGCAGGAATAGCTGCTGAGGATATAGGCAAATGTGCCTATGGAATTTTTAAAAGCGGGCAGGAATATGCCGGCAAACATGTTGGTGTTGCTGGTGAACATTTAAGTGGAAAACAAATGGCCGATGCATTAAGTAAAGCATTGGGAGAACCTGTTGTTTATAATAAAGTAACAGCTGAAGTTTATCGCAGCTTTGGATTTCCGGGAGCTGATGATTTGGGAAATATGTTTCAGGTATATGATGAGTTTGAAGAAAAAGTGAATAATCTTCGTGATGTGAAATTTTCTAAAAAATTAAACCCGGACCTGCAAAATTTTGAGCAATGGCTGGCAATAAATGCCAAAAAAATTCCTTTAGCATAATATAGTATTTTACAGGAAGGGTAGATAAGCTGCTGCACAATGTTGTTAGTTACATTTGTGAAGAATAATTACAGCATACTTATCATGAATAAATTTTTCTTATTGATTTTCTGTCAAATAAATTTATCTTAGGCATTCACATCCAGCTTTTATAAAATCTGGTTTGTACTAAAAATACTATTATTCAACTTAAAAAATTAAACATGAAACCAATTTTTGTAGCCTTATTTGCAGTTTCTTTTATGGCATGTAACAACGAATCTACTTCCACTTCAACTGTTGAAGCCAAAGCCAATGTGCCGGCTAATATGCATGGATTCACACCGGGTTATTCAGCTTCTTTTGTAATGGATGATGCAAAAAATGCTGAAACTGTTTTTGCTCTGTGGAGCGACTGGAAAGCCGGTGATCTTTCTAAAAGCAGGGCACATTTTGATGACAGCCTTGCTTTATTTATGGCTGATGGCTCAAGCATGATTGGCCCGACTGATGGAATATTGAAAAATATGCAGGACTATAGAAATTCTTTTAAAGGGATGGAAGTAGCCATAGACGCCATATTTGCAGTAAAAAGTACAGATAAAGATGAACATTGGGTTGCAGTGTGGGGAAGCGAAATTCAAACCGACATGAATGGAAAAGTTGATACAATAAGTCTTCAGGAAACCTGGCGTTTTAATAAAGCCGGAAAAGTTGATATGATGTTTCAATCAATAAGAAAAGGAGTTATACCACCACTGCCAACTAATTAATAAAGAATTTTAAAAAAAACCGGTTGAACATTTCAACCGGTTTTTTTATTTCATGGGAATAAGCGACTCTATTAATTAAAATTTGAATTACGGGAGATTTGGTACTGTCAGATTATTATAAACAATTGAATTTGTATCTTATGAGGATAAGTTTATAAGAGATATTGTTGAATTCTTTTAAAGCCTACCAGGAAATAAAAGAGATTACAGGGTAATGCAGAATAATATATACTATTCGTTTTTTAACTTCAATAACATTGTATGCCATTTGTCCGGCTTTGAAACAATGGATACAGTAAATCCAAATTCAAAACAGGAATCAATCGTTTTGTTCAGGGATGATGGAAAATCAAATTGAAGGATATGATCATAAATGAGTTGCTTTTCGTTCTCTTTCATAAGGGGCCAGTTTAGTTTTATATTGTTAATGTATTCTTCAAGATAGGATTCTCTGTCTTTCTGTTTATCAATAAAAATATCAGTATAGATCATCCTCCCACCAGGTCTTAAATGCTGATAACAATTTTGAAGTAAGATCATTTTCTCTTCATCCAGCAGGTGGTGTATAGCAAAGCTGCTGATTATAAGATCGAATCGTTCTTTTTCTTCAGCGAGCAATCCAAGCATATTGCCTTCTTTGAGGCTGATTGTCCCCGAAACATCTTTAAGGTTTGTATCTGCCAATGCTAATGCAGGCCCAGAAAGATCGTATCCGGTATAATTAATATTTCCATGTGATAATAGGTGAGGTAAAACCGGAATTGCATCACCACAGCCTATGTCAAGAATAAAAAGGGGTTGTTGATTTAATTCACTTAACAAAGAAGCAGTATGTTGGGAAAATTCTGCATGGTGCATATAATTGCACTGCATCAATTTTTTATAAATATCCCAATTGTCTGAAAAAACCTGGGCCGGATTTTGGTTCATCATTTTATTTATTTGTGCTCTATAATTGAAAGCCAGGTAGCAAATAAGCTTTCAGGGCAGTAAAAGGAACTAAAAGATTTATTTCTCCATCAGCAAAAGAGCGGATCTCATAAGGTGCATACATAAATCCGATGCCACTTCCTGTAACATACATATTTTTCGTTGGCATGATCTTTTTTTCTGTAAACCCGTTTTGATCAAGCGGCTTATTATTTTTCGCATTATACATTATACGGGCTACCTGTTCCAGTATGGAGGGTAATAAATTAATTCCCTGCGTATTTAAAACATCTGTCAGCAAAATTTGTTTTCCTGTTTGTTTATTAAATGAAGCAACAGTAGTACTGAAATTTCCATGAGCAGCTCCGCCTGATTCCATGAAATTATAATAAGCCATACTGATGAGTTTTTCATTCTCATGCATGACCAAAATTTTATTTTCTTCCCAGTGAGATAAAGATAAACCAAGGTCAGGGGTTTGCTTAGGCGTCAGTTTTACATAATAAGCTTTCCAGTCTTTCTGTGCTTTAGTTTTTGCATCGGCAATAAATTTCCCGGTTTCTGCAGGAGGTGGTTTCATACCCAGAGAAGTTCGGATAAATTTTTTGAGTGATTCATCTAATGGTTTATTCCCTGCAGGCCATACAGATGAAATAAAATAACTGAGCCGTGAATAATTCTTGTATTGTGCCGGCATGCTGTCAGCAGCTTCTGCAAAAAAATAACTAAACGGAGAAAAAACTTTGTCTGTACTAACCTGTAACTCAAATGGGGCAAACTTATCCTGGCTTCCTTCTTTAATTAACTGGCTCTTGCCTTTGAAATCTGTTGCTGAAAGAACACCTGTTAATACCAATGAAACTGTACCGCTGCCGGCGCTGATCATCATACTGTCTGTTTTTGCTACCGGGTAGGCACCGTGTATCTGCATGGGAGTCTGGTTTTGTGCAAACCAGGCATATCCACTGTAATTTTTTCCTGCCTTGTGCAGGTGTACTGTTGTTGCAAGGTTTCCTGCTTTGCCAATGAAAACTTTATACCAGCTTTCAGAATTTTGTCCTTTACAGATAACAATGAAGCTAACAAAAGACAATAAAAAAATTATCTTTTTCATAAATAAAATATATTGGGTATATTAAAATTATAGATTTAAACATATAATTTCTCAGGTTCAGACTAAAAAAAATAACTTGCAGGAATTAATGTAGGTTTTTTTTATAAATTCAGAAACATGATCTTATCAACAACAGATATTATTCCGGGAAAAGAAATTATTGAAATTCTCGGGATAGCCAGAGGAAGCACTGTAAGGGCCAGACACCTGGGGCGTGATATTTTTGCAGCATTTAAAAACGTAGTGGGAGGGGAGATACAGGAGTATACCAAACTACAGGCCGAATCAAGGGAACAGGCCCTGCAAAGAATGACCAATGATGCTGCCAGGTTAAATGCTGATGCTGTAATAAATGTTCGCTTAACGACATCAATGATCATGCAGGGTGCTTCAGAGATCCTGGCATATGGTACAGCTGTAAAAATCAAATAAACAATGATTTCTTTAACAGGTTTTATTTTTGGAATTTATGCTATTGGAGCTATCGCAGTAATTATAATTATCGTGTACCTGATAATACGCAGAATTGAATTGAAGAAACAGGAGGATTTTGAAAAGCGGGATAATTAAAATCTATTTAATCGCTTTTTAAAACAACTGCTAAGATCCCGCTTAAAAAACTTTATCCGTTTACAGATGCAAAAAAAAACACAGGAAATAAAAGTCTTTATCACAAGAGAAATTCCGGAAATTGGAATTGATTTATTGAAAAATGAAGGATTTGATGTTACTGTATGGCCACATGACCGGCCCATGACCCCAAATGAATTGCAGGAAGAGGGTAAGAAAGCAAATGCGTTTCTCACATTAAGCACTGATCCGATCGACAAAAATTTTCTGCAGGCATGCAATCATCTTGATCTTATTTCACAATTTTCTGCCGGATATGATAATATTGATATTGCAGAAGCAGACCGGCTGAACATACCTATTGGGTATGCGCCAGGAGCAATGAGCAATGCCACTGCAGATATTGCTTTTGGGCTGATGATCGCAACTGCACGAAAAATGTTTTATATGCATAAAACAATTCAAAAAGGTGAATGGGATTTTTTCAGGCCAAAAGCCAATCTTGGATTTGAATTAAAAAATAAAACACTTGGCATTTTTGGATTGGGACGTATAGGCACTGAAATGGCAATAAGATGTAAGGGTGCTTATAACATGAACATCGTTTATTACAATAGAAACAGAAACCCGGAAGCCGAAAAACTATTGAATGCAAAATATTTAAGTTTTGAAGAATTACTGGAACAGAGTGATGTATTATCTGTTCACTGTTCTTTAACACAGGAAACTAAAGGACTTTTTAATAAAACTGTTTTTAAAAAAATGAATTCTCATTCAATTTTTATAAATACTGCAAGAGGTGGTGTTCATCAGGAAGCAGATTTAATTGATGCGTTGAATAAAGGCGAAATCTGGGGTGCGGGTCTTGATGTGACGAATCCTGAACCTATGCATGCGAACAATCCGTTGCTTTCAATGCCCAATGTTTGTGTATTACCTCATATTGGTTCGGCAACAATTGAAGCAAGAAATGAAATGTCAAGATTAGCTGCAATAAACATCATAGAGTTTTATAAAAACAATCGTATTCCAAATATTGTAAATGCTTAATTGCTTTTGAAAAAAAATAAGAACTCCTGTTAATTAATCTAAGGGCCTGATTTTTTTAAAAGCATCTCCCAAACATTCGATAATATCAGAAGCTATCATCGCTTCTTTAGAAAATTTTTCAGCAGCAATATTCCCAGCAAGACCGTGTATATAAACACCAAATAAGGCAGCATATTCTGGTGTATAGCCCTGACCCAGCAGGCTTGTTATAATTCCGGAAAGAACATCCCCGCTACCGGCAGTGGCCATTCCTGCATTACCGGTGCTGTTAAAAAAACCCTTATCCGATGGAGTAGCTATGAACGTATGATGCCCTTTCAAAACAATAATACATTTCAGCGTTTTTGCTTTGAGTAAAGCTTTTGCATTTCTTTCATACTCATTTTTAGTTTTTCCAAATAAACGTTCAAACTCTTTTGGATGTGGGGTAAGAACTGACCCGGGCGGGAGAGAAGGCATCTTTTTTTCCAGGGCTAATATATTCAAAGCATCCGCATCCAAAAGGATGGGCTTTTTTATTTTTTTTAAAATGTCAATCAGTAATTTTTTTGTTTGAGGAGAGGTGCCTATTCCGGGTCCAACGCCAATGGCATTATATTTTAAAATGTCATCCGCTATTTTACCAACTAATGAAGAATTGATATCCGTTTGCAACATTGCTTCCGGAACAGATGATTGCATTATTTCATAACCCGATTTTGGTACATGACAACTTAGTAAGCCAACACCGGTTCGCAGGCATGCTTTTGCGGCAAGAACAGCAGCGCCAATTTTGCCATAGCTTCCGGCGATGATTAAAGTATGTCCAAAATTTCCTTTGTGTGAAAATCTGTTCCTGGGTTTATAAATTGAAGAAATGAGTTTTTCAGTGACCAACTCGTCCCTGGTTTCAATCTGCGATAAATAATCCTGATGCAGGCCTATATCGAGAAGATGAGTGTCCCCGATCACTGCTGCATTTTCTGCAAGTAGTAATGCAGGTTTATAACATTGGAAACAAAGTGTATGATTGGCTGTTACTATTGTGTTTCCTTTAGAGGATTGATCAACAGACAATCCGCTTGGAATGTCAATGGAAATGATTTCACAACCACTTTTGTTTAAATGTTCCACTAATTGTTTTGTAATACCATCCAGCGGCCTGGTTAATCCGGATCCAAGCAAGGCATCAATTACAATTGAATAAACGGGTAAAACAGGAAGATCATTTTTATCCTTTATAAATTGAATTTTTACTTCAGGGTAACCCTGTAACCTGGCAAGGTTGGTATGAAAATCAGATGTGCCTATAAAACCCAATTCGAGAATAAATACTTTCACTGAAGTACTTCTTTCAGCCAGCATCCTTGCAATAGCCAATCCATCACCGCCATTATTTCCTTTGCCACAAAAAATAATAAATGGAAGAACAAGGTAACCCTGGTCTTCCAGCCAATTCAAACAATTACCTGCAGCTCTTTCCATCAGGTCTATCGAAGCAATTGGCTCGTTCATTATGGTATATTCGTCCCAATCCCTGATCTGTTGTGCTGTCAGAATCTTCATCCTTAAATTTAAGATTAATCATTCTAATTAATATGAAGAATGTTTTCGGATATTTTTTTCCGTTTACTATTGGGCTACTTCCTGGTTGTACACAAAACCATTAATATTTTTCTGAGGTTCTGCTTTTTTTGATTGAGTGATTTCGTCTTCTGCTTCAGTTATTTTATTTTCTTCAGGATAATGTTTGCCAAAAACATTATACAGCGAACTGGCAGCGTTATAGATGCTATGGTTAAATTTATTACCCAAAATAATAATGGTCACTTCTTCATCTATTAGCCTGGAAAAAGCTGCATTAAAACCATGCCAGCGGCCAAAATGATAGACCACTTTTTTCCCCGCTGGGTTAATCATCAACCGGAATCCCAAACCATAGTTATGCAAGGTGGGCTCATTTATATTTTTTTTAAAAACAGATGGGGTGAATGCGATATCAAGTAATTCTTTATTGACCAGTTTTTCAGTATATAATGCCCTGTCCCATTTTAAAAGATCACGGGAAGAAGCATAAATATTTTTATCGCCATAGGTCATTTCAAAAAAATCGTTTTTCCAGTAGGTATTGTTAAGATTAAAAGAGGGTATGGCTTTTGTTGAATCAGCAATGGTGAATACAAAGGAATCTTTCATTTTCAGGGGCATGAAAATATTTGTTTTGATATAATCCGGAAAAGACATTCCGGTTACTTTTTCAAGTATTACAGCAAGCAAAATAAAATTGGTATTACTGTAAATAAATTTTTTTTCAACCGGATAATCGAGGGGAGGAACGAGGTTGTAAAGTTGTTGAACTACATCGGCGTTTGTTACATTCTTCGTTTTATCCCACTTACTGTTAGATATAAAATAAAGATAATTGGGGAGTCCGCTATGGTGATTCAGCAGCATTCTAACTGTAATACCGGAATATGGAAATTCCCGAAAAAATTTTGATAACGAATCATCCAGGGAAATTCTTTTTTTTTGCACCAGTTGGAGTATGGCAACACTGGTAAAAGTTTTACTGGTTGATGCAATATGGAATGCTGTACTATCAGTGACAGGATGATTTAATCTTAAATCAGTTTTGCCGCCATATCTTTCGTAAAGGATGTTTCCTTTTTTGGCTACCAGGATTGCACCGTTAAAATTTCTTTCCGGCAATTTTTTATCAAAATAGCCGCTTAAAATTTGATGATAATGTTCCAGCTCCTGAGAGGAAATATTTTCTTTATTCAACAGGGTATCTGCAAGGGAACTATCTGCTGCTATCTTGTCTGAATCAAGAAAGTTACATCCGCTAACAACCGTAAGGATTACAATAGTGTACAGTATATTTTTCAAGGATGGACTGTTTCGTCAAAAATAGGTGTATACAATTTCTCCACCTGACGCTTTTTTTCCCCATACGTTAGTAGTCTTATTTATAGCGGGGGTATATTTGCTCAATATGACAGCAAGCAACAAAACAAGTTATCCAAAAGAAAAGATCAGGATTCTTTTTTTAGAAAATATCAGCGAAGCGGCAGTAAAGAAATTTCGGGGATTTGGCTATTCAAATGTAGAGCGGATCAATAAAGCATTGACTGAAGAAGAACTGATCGGGGAAATAAAAGATGTACATATTCTCGGAATACGTTCTAAAACACAGATCACAAAAAATATTCTGGATGCAGCAAAAAAACTACAGGCCATAGGTTGTTTTTGTATTGGCGTTAACCAGGTTGATCTGAAAGCTGCAACAAAAAATGGTGTGGTTGTTTTCAATGCACCATATTCCAATACAAGATCAGTTGCGGAGCTGGTAATTGGGTTGTCCATTATGCTGATCCGGCGTATACCAGATAAAAACAAGGCAGCTCATGAAGGAATCTGGATGAAGGATGCAAAAAATAGTTTTGAGCTTAGGGGAAAGACCCTTGGTATCATTGGATACGGAAATATAGGAAGCCAGGTAAGTATTCTGGCAGAAGCTATGGGATTGAAAGTGATTTTTTATGATGTAGAAACAAAACTGCCATTGGGTAATGCAGAAGATGCAAAGTCATTGAAAGAACTGTTGGGCAGAGCTGATATAGTAACTATACATATTCCGGAAACTTCACAAAGCAAGAACCTGATCAATAAAAATAATTTAAAGTTTTTCAAAAAAGGAGCGATCCTGGTTAACTATGCAAGGGGAGAGGTGGTTGAACTGGAAGCATTGCGAAAAGCAATTCTGGATGAGCAACTAGGGGGGGCCGCTATTGATGTATTTCCAAATGAACCGGAAAAAAATGGTGACAGGTTTCAAAATCCATTACAGGATCTGCCTAATGTAATTTTAACACCACATATTGGAGGTTCAACGGAAGAAGCCCAGCAGAATATCGGAGAGGATGTGAGTTCAAAACTTTTCAATTACCTGGAAAAGGGAATCACTTTTGGCTCACATACTGTACCAGCTTTGGCATTGCCGCCTCAGGAAGGGGCACACAGGATTTTGCATATACATAATAATGTGCCGGGAGTGCTTTCTGAAATAAATACACAACTTTCCAAATACAAAATAAATATCGTGAGCCAGTATTTAAAAACCAATGATGTAATTGGCTATGTGGTATTGGATGTGGATAAACAACTTTCTTCAAAAGCATTTCAATTGCTTAAAGAAGTAAAAGAAACTATTAAAGTGAGAATATTATACTGATACTTTTTTTATAAAATACTTTTTATCCAGCCTCCATCTACAGCAAGTGATACACCTGTTATATAACTTGCCCGTTCGCTTGCAAGAAAAGCAACAGCCGCCGCAAATTCTTCCGGTTTACCAAAACGGCCTAATGGAATTTCACTTTTCGCAGTTGCAAAAGAGGGAGTTGATTCAATAAGTTTTGTTAACCGTTCAGTCTCTGTGTACCCGGGCATGATGTTATTTACAGTTATATTGTATTGTCCCAATTCGCCAGCCAAAGTCTTCATAAGTCCAACTACTGATATCCTGATAGAATTAGATAATATCAGGTTATTGACTGGTTGTTTTACTGCCATGGAAGTAATGGAAATGATCCGGCCCCAATTTTTTTTCTTCATTGCCGGAAGAAAACCTCTTATCAGATCTGTTGTGCTTGCCAATAATTGCTGATAGGCAGCGTCCCATTGTTCCTGTTTCAATTCCTCAAATTTTCCGGTAGGAGGACCGCCATTATTTGTTACCAGTATATCAATAGAGGTAAATTTCTTTAAAGTTGTTTCTATAATTAGAGCCCTATCCGCAGGTTTGTTCAAATCACCAGTTATAGCAATCACTTTACCATTTCCTGTTTCCTGGATTTCTTTTTTAGCATGTTCCAGAGTTTCCGGGTTTCTTCCACAGATGACGACTGATGCTCCTTCAATAGCTAATTCTTTTGCAACAGCTTTTCCTAATCCTTCGCTGGAAGCTGCGACGAATGCAACTTTATTTTTTAATCCTAATTCCATAAAATTTATTTTCTAAGATAATCGTCGGTTTTATCCAGCCAATCCTGGCGGGGCGGAGCCCAGCTATCAATCTCTTCCACATCGCCGATCATTAACGCCTCATGCGGTAAACCCGATGGAATAACAACCAGTTCTCCTGCATGCAGATCCATAACCTGGTCTTTATTTTCACCAAACCAAAACCGGATGCTGCCTGAGATCACCTGTGTTATTTGTTCGTTTACATGGTTATGTAACGGGACCCTGAATCCGTCTTTAAATTTCATTCTGGCGATCATCATTTTTTCTCCTGAAACTATTTTTCTTTCCATGGATGGATTAACTGTTTCCGTGGGAATATTTTCCCAACTTAATTTTTCGAGCATGATTCTTTATTTTTTAAATTTTTGAAAGTAATTGAATCAAGTTAACCAATTTACAAATTGGGATTAATGAAATATCATATTATCGTCAATCTATAAAAAAATGAATTCAATTTATCTTATAATAGACGTTATGTTAAGTAGGAGTATTAAAAGAAAAGCCACCTTTGCTGGTGGCTCCCCTGATTAATTTCTCAGACTCTCTAGTTTCTTTTTATAAAACTCTATTTTATCCTTATCTCCTTTTATTTCATATGCTGAAAGCAAAAGATCTGTAATGATCTTAAAGTTACCTTTCTCTGATGCTTTTAAATTTTCTTTTCCTTCATAAGAATTGTAAGCTACTGTAGCATAAGGTATCATTTCATTTACAACGTTCTGTAAAGTTGCCTTTAGTTCATTTTTTTTGGCCTGATCGGCAGGTGTATTTCCCTTAATGGCTCTTTGTTCGTCCTGTAAATCATAAACCACATTATAATAGTGACGGGCCATTAAAATATTGGACTCCGGATAATCCTTCCTGAGTGCCAGTGTTTGTTTGATCAGTTTTTCCAACTTTGCCTGAAGTTCTTTATAATTGGCAGGAGTACCATCCCCTACATAAATATGATTGTAAATTTCTACACTATAATTATACGGCAAGACATATTTATTCGGATATTTTGGTATTAATTCTTCATATTTGGCAAACAAAGCGTTTTGGTCATTTTCAGGAACATCAGAAAGTTCAGTAATGTACCAGAAATCAGCATCCGGATAAAATTCACGACCCATTGCAAGATATTTTTCCCTGTTGGCTTTATCATTTATTTTATTATAATGTTCAACAAGGAACTGGTAAACATCAGCATTATTTTCACCGGCAATTTTTCTGTCGGCTATCATTGTATAATACTTTACAGCTTCTTCCTGGTTTTTAGCAAAATATGCTGACAATGCGATATTCTGAATTAAAGTAGTATCAAATTCGGGGAACTTAAAATTGTTATATTCAAAACCTTTTGAAGAAATATATTCTTCTATAGTCAGTGCATTTCTGAAATTATTAAATGCCTCTTCATATTTTTTATCATTAAAATTTGCAGCTGCCAGGTCAAAATAACCGCTATAGATATCAAAAAGGCGAACATTTTGTTCTAATGTGGCCTGAACAGCTTTGGAATCAAGCTCATAATATTTTTTAAAAGCATTAAAGGATTCCATCCTGCCATCCGGCACCAGTTTTTTTAATTCATCATTCTTGGCAATTTCATTATAGATAACTCCTTTATACCACCATCCGTCCCATTTTGCAGCGTTTTTGTCTTTAAGTAAATATGCATCAACCGAGGTTTTTGCTTTTTCCCATTGACCTTTTGATATCTGGTCTCTGATGTCATCAATACTTTGTGCAATAAGGTTGCCACCTGCTGCTGTTAATAAAAGAAATAATAGAAACTTTTGCATTTTCGTTTTTTTAAGATTTATAAATTCAGAACCTAGAAACAGATGAAATAAATTATTCAGCGGTTGCATTTTCATCCTGTTCACTTTCGTTAATGTTGTTTTCTTTTGATTCTTCAGTGATCGCATTTTCTTTGGACTCTTCATTTTCTCCATTTTCCCCGTTCTCTCCGTTTTCCTGGTATTCTATCTTGGAAATAGCAGCTATCTCATCCCCATCATCCAATCGAATAAGCTTCACACCTTGAGTTGCTCTTCCCTGCTCGCTGATATCTGCAACTTTCATTCGGATGGTTACGCCGCTTTTGCAGGTAATGATCAAGTCATCTTTGTCCATCACTCCCAACATACCAACTAATATACCAGTTTTTTCAGTAACATTTATGGTCTTAACTCCCTTGCCACCTCTGTTTGTAAACCGGTATTCATCTACTGCTGTTCTTTTTCCATAACCCTGTTCACTTACAACCAGTACAGTTTTATTAGTATCTGTTTCAGGATTAATACAGATCAAACCGACCACTTCGTCGCCATCATCATCTACTTTTATTCCTGCTACTCCGATGGCTCCTCTGCCGGTAGCCCTGGCCTTTTCTTCGGAAAAGCGAATGGCCCTTCCACTTTTCACCGCCATCATTATTTCGGATTTTCCATCAGTCATTTTAGCTTCAAACAATTCATCGCCCTCATTGATGGTGATAGCATTTACTCCGGTTTGTCTTGGCCGGCTGAAATCTTCAAGTGCTGTTTTTTTAATGATCCCTTGTCTTGTACAAAGTACAATGTTATGAGATTTTACAAACTCTTCATCTTTCAGATCCTTTACATCAATAATTGCTCTCACTTTATCATCCGGCGGAATCTGGATCAGGTTTTGAATTGCTCTTCCTTTTCCGGTCTTCTCTCCTTCCGGTATTTCATATACATTCAGCCAATACACCCTGCCTTTTTCTGTAAAGAATAACATGGTATGGTGAGTAGAAGCAACAAACAGATGGTCTATCCAATCTTCATCTCTGGTTTTTCCACCAAGTACTCCCCTTCCACCCCTTCTTTGCTGGCGATATTCAGATGCCGATGTTCTTTTGATATATCCCAGGTGAGAAATTGTGATCACAACATCTTCTTCTTTGATCAGGTCCTTTATTTTTACTTCATCATCCAGGTATGTGATCTCTGATCTTCTTTCATCACCAAATTTATCTTTAATCTCAAGTAATTCTTTTTTAATAAGCTCATACCGTAATCCTTCATTCGAGAGTAATTCTTTCAATTCGGTTATCAATTTCATCAGATCATCATATTCTGCTTTGATCTTCTCTCTTTCCATACCGGTAAGGCGTTGTAACCTTAATTCCAGTATGGCTTTAGCCTGTATTTCATCAATTCCCCAATCTGCTGTGATCAATTTGTTCTTTGCTTCATCAGGTGTAGCAGAATTGCGGATCAGGCTTATTACTTCATCCAAATGATCCAGGGCAATCAGGTAGCCCTGCAAAATATGTGCTTTCTTTTCTGCTTCTTTCAATTCATACTGAGCTCTGCGAACAACTACTTCATGCCTGAATTCAATAAATTCTGCAATCAGCTCTTTCAGGTTTAATGTCTTTGGCCTTCCTTTAATCAGGGCTACATTATTAATTCCGTAAGAGGTCTGAAGATCAGTATGCTTATAAAGCTGGTTGACAATTAAATTTGCGATCGCATCTCTTTTCAGGTCGATAACGATTCTGGTTCCTTCTTTTTCATTGGATTCGTTGTTAACATGTGCAACACCCACTATTATTTTTTCATTTACAAGGGTGCCAATACGCTCTGTTAATGCATCACGATTTACCTGATAAGGAACTTCCGTAATAACAATTTGTTCCCTTCCGCTTGGTTTTACATCAATGGTTAATTTTCCCCGCAATACTACCCGACCACGCCCAAAATGCATAGCTGCTTTTACGCCTTCCATTCCGTAAATGATACCTCTTGTAGGAAAGTCCGGTGCTTTTACATACTGCATGAGTTCCTCAATAGTTATTTCCTTATTGTCTATATAAGCAATACATCCATCAATCACTTCGCTGAGGTTATGTGGCATCATATTCGTTGCCATACCAACAGCAATACCGCTTGATCCATTTACTAACAACTGAGGAATTCGGGTTGGAAGAACAGTAGGCTCACTTTCTGTATCATCAAAATTTGGTTGAAAATTCACTGTGTCTTTATCCAGATCATTCAGGATGCTGTCAGAAAGACGCTGAAGACGAGCTTCTGTATATCTCATGGCTGCCGGTCCATCACCATCCTGCGTACCAAAGTTTCCCTGTTTGTCGATCAGGGTGTATCGCATGTTCCAATCCTGGGCCATACGTACCATTGCATCATAAACTGCAGTGTCACCATGCGGATGATATTTACCTAATACTTCTCCAACTATACGGGCTGATTTCTTGAAAGATTTATTGTAATGCAATCCCAGTTCATTCATTGCATATAATATGCGCCGATGAACGGGCTTTAATCCATCTCTTGCATCTGGTAAAGCACGGCCCACGATTACAGACATCGAATAATCGATGTAAGCAGTCTTCATTTGCTCCTCAATATTTACCGGTATAATTCGATTGTTATCCTGTGTTTCGTTAGGCTGAAAAGTCTCGTCCATAGATGTTTTTACCCGGTTTAAATTCTTTCTTTTTGGGGTCTGCAAATGTACCGGAAAGGGCTATGAAAACCTGATAAATAACGCTGTTTTTTGGGTCTATTTTTCCACCAATGTGCATGATTTTCAGTCCGGTTACCCTAATTGAATTATAACAAGATTTTTAGATTGAAAGGCATGATTTTTTCGATATTAAAAGTAAATTTCTACCTATTAAAAATGACAACCTATTTAATACTTCGTAATAACAAAAAATCAGGCCCATATCATTTACAGCAATTAAAAGAAATGGGAATGAAGCCTTATGATCTGATATGGGTGGAAGGGAAAAGTGCAGCATGGCGTTATCCCGGTGAAGTAGAAGAACTGAAAGAATTTGCTCCTTTTGTGGAGGAACAGCCTTTTGATCGTTTTTATAAAAAACCTGAAGAAAAAGAAGAAAAGCATTTTCATGAAATAATTGAAGAAGCTACAAAACTGAAATCATCCAGGTTTAATACATTTTCAGAAAAAAAAATAAACACAGAAAAGAAAGCAGCGGCTCCAAAAGTTTTTGTTTCCATGCCCGAACCTTCTCCTGCTTCCACAACCATTGATCAAAAAAATAAAACTAAAAATGAAAAAACAAATAAAGAAATTGAAAACATTGTTCACATTAAAGATCATAATCTGGATGTTGAAAAAAGTGAGATGGCGATTGATGAATTAAAAAGTCTTTATGCTCATTCATATAAAGACAGAACGAAAAAAAACAAGCGAAATAAAACCAAGGCTAAAATAATCGAATACGCTGTTGCGGCTTTATTCATATTAACGCTTGGTACATTGATATTTTTAAATTTCAAGCCCAGCGAAACAAAGCCTATTGTAAATTCAACTCCATTAAATAAAAATATTCAACACGAGAGCCCGGTTCCGGTAGTTACAGAAGAAAATAACAGGGCAATAGCGGAAATTGACAAACCGGTTGAATTAGAAAAAATCATTCCGGTTGAATTAAAGAAATCTGAACCAATTGAGAAAAATAAAAAAACAAATGAGCTTAAAAGTTCTGTAGGCAATGATGAGGCGGATGCAGCAAATTTTATTACAGTAATTAATTCAACTGATTCAGACGGACAACGACAAAAATCTGTTCGGGAAACCAAACCGGCTACAGAAAAAACTGATGACATCATCAATCTTGTATCTGTTAAAGCAAACGAATATAAAAAGAGGGCATTTGGCGGTATCGAAAACCTTCAGCTAACTGTTGTGAACGCTTCCAGTTTTATTTTGGATAAAATAATTGTTGAATTACAATACCTGAAACCAAGTGAACTTCCTTTGAAAACCGAAAAAATTGAATTTTCATCAGTTGCTCCTAATGGCAGCATGACATTAAAAATTCCTGATAGCCCTCGTGGAATAAAAGTGCTGTATAAAGTTACTTCTGTAGAATCCACTCAGTTTGACAAATACACAGCGGGATTATAAAAAATAATTGTCCTAATTTTCCGGCCAGCATTAAAAAAAATAAATGAAGAAGATATTATTATTCGGAGCCGGTAAATCAGCAACTGTATTAATTGATTACCTCCTGGAAAATTCAAAAAAGGAAAACTGGGAATTGATAGTAGTGGATGCTAATCTGAAGCTTGCGCAATCAAAAATTGGTTCATCTGAATTTGGAAAGGCTGTTTCATTTGATATTAATAATACATCTGAAAGACATAAATATATTGCCGCATCAGATATTGTTATTTCCCTTCTCCCTCCGTTGCTGCATACCATTGTTGCCATAAGTTGTATTGAGTTAAATAAAAACCTGCTGACAGCATCTTATGTGGACGAAACGATCCGCAATTTGCAATCCGTTATAGAAAACAAGAAATTACTTTTCCTCTGTGAAATGGGTCTCGATCCAGGAATTGATCATATGAGTGCAATGAGGATCATTGATGCAGTGCATGCTGAAAAAGGGAATGTCACTTCCTTTAAATCGCATTGCGGAGGGCTGGTGGCCCCTGAAAGCGATGATAATCCCTGGCATTATAAAATAAGCTGGAACCCCAGAAATATCCTGATGGCAGGTAAGTCGGGGGCTCATTACAGAGAAAATGGTTCTGAAATAAAGTTAGACTATAAAGAACTTTTTGAAGCTGACCGATTGGTAGAAATACCTGAACTGGGTTTGTTAAGTTGGTATCCCAACCGGGATTCTCTTAGTTACGCTGCTCTTTATGGTTTGGAAAAAGCAAAAACTTTTGTCCGTACTACACTTCGGCATCCTGATTTTATGTATGGATGGAAAAATGTTATTGAGTTAAACCTGACTGACGAAACTCCTCAATACAAAACAAATGGCAAATCCCTGCTCAATTTTTTTAAAGAACATATGGATAAAAACGGGTTTGGTGATTGGGTAACAAAAAAAATATCAGAACGCATTGAACAAACTAAAGGCCTGCTTGAGAACCTGATGAAACTGATGGACGCAGAGGATTTAGCAGAAATGAGCGGTGAAAAAATTGAAAATAATTTTATGGCCGTAGATGAAAAAGGCAAACTTGAAGACAAGGACCTTGATGACATAAAGAACCATGCCGCTTCGGTGGTGGCGCATAAAATGCATGAAGCTAATCTTACTCTTAAACAACTTTTTTACCTTGGAATGGATGACCAGGAAACGATCATTGATAAAGGATTTTGCAGTGCAGCAGATGTAATGCAATTGGCCCTGGAAAAAAAGCTGGCTCTCAAACCGGATGACAAAGACATGATTGTGATGTTGCATGAAATTGAATATGAAGTCGGAACTCAGAAATCGGAGGTCAGAAGTTCACTGGTTGTAAAAGGAGAAAATAATTTGCGTACGGCCATGGCTAAAACTGTAGGATTGCCTTTAGGCATTGCGGCCAAACTAATACTGAATGGAACGATCAAATTAACAGGACTTCATATTCCGGCTAAAAAGGAAATTTATAACCCGGTGCTTAAAGATCTGGAAGAATTGGGTATAAAGTTTAATGAAGAAATAAAAGTTATATGATGAAATATAAAGTTTCTGTTGATGAGGCACTGGCTGAATTACGTCAAACAGACAATGCAAAGTTTGTTGAAGTGATGAAGCACGGCAGTATGGTTATTGAAATATTTAAACCTGAACAAATCGATACCCAGACTCCGCATAAACAGGACGAGATCTATGTGATCATTAAAGGAATTTCAACATTTTTCAGAAATGGAGAAAGAGTTGCCTGTTCAGCTGGTGATATCTTATTCGTTCCGGCTGGCATGGAACATCGCTTTGAAAATTTTTCAAATGATTTTGAAACCTGGGTAATTTTTTACGGACCAGATGGAGGGGAAAAAATCTAAGAATTTCCTAATCAACCAATCAACAAATTAACCATCTCCCTCACTCCTTCTGTTGCAGGTTTTTCAATTACTGTAAGATTTTGAACAGCTGAAGTGTAAGGGATTTTTTTATCAATAATATATTTTGGAATTTGTGCTGAAGCATAATTAACCAGGCCTGCTGCAGGATAAACAACCAGTGAAGTGCCAACAACTGCAAATATTTCTGCGCTTCTTACAACAGGTATAGCTTCATCCATTTTGTAAACAGGTTCTTCAAACCAGACAATAAAAGGACGTAATTGAAGACCATCTTTGGCCTTATCACCCATTTTGATATCTCCTTTTATTTCACTTACTAGATCTTCCTTGGCCTCACTGCGCATTTTTAAAATTTCTCCATGCAGGTGAATGATCTTTGTCGATCCGGCTCTTTCGTGCAAGTCATCAATATTCTGTGTGATAATGGTGACATCAAAATGTTTTTCTAATTCCGCCAAACCAATATGTGCGGCATTCGGATTAGCTTCTAGGACAGCTCTCCTACGAATATTATAAAATTCAAGTACCAATTCAGGATCTTTTCTCCAGGCCCCGGGGGTTGCTACATCTTCTACCCGGTAACCTTCCCATAATCCATCACTGTCGCGAAAAGTTTTTAGTCCGCTTTCAGCACTGATACCGGCTCCGGTAAGAACGACCAGTTTTTTTTTATTCATAAATAATCAAAGGGGAAATACTAAAACTTAAATTCTAAATCCTATATCCCGCATATTGAATGCATCATCTACTTCTCTCCCGCCAGTTCCATCACCACCGCCCATTCTTTTTCAGTAACCGGTTGGGTGGAAAGACGACCGATACGGACAAGGGCCATTTGTGCCAGTCGTTTATCCTTTTTTATTGTATCCAGTGAAACAGGATTTTTAATTTTTCTAACCGGTTTCAGATCTACAGCGCACCAGCGGTCATCGTCAGTAGTAGGATCCTGGTAATTTTCTTTGATCACTTTGGCAATGCCTACAATTCCTGTCCCTTCATTGCTGTGATAAAAAAACACCTCATCTCCTTTTTTCATGCTTCGCAAATGAAGCCTTGCTGCATAATTGCGAATACCACTCCAGCAGGTCTTGCCTTCTTTTACAAAATCATCCCAGGAATAAACGGAAGGTTCTGATTTTACAAGCCAGTAAGACATAAGTAAAAATTAAAAAGTCAAAATTCAAAATGGAAAATAATGAATGTACCAGATTAAAGGAAATAAAGATAAGAGAAATAACTTTTTGAATTTTTACTTTTGACTTTTGAATTTACCATCCACTCGCCAGCACATCTGCAATATGCATGGTCTGCATTTTATATCCTTTGTTTTTTATATATCCATCCAGGTGCATCAGGCAGGAAATATCTGTTGAAATCAGATAGTCGGCACCTGTTTCCAAAGCATGACCTGTTTTCTGATCGGCCATACCAATAGAGATCGGTTCAAACTTGATTGCAAATGTGCCACCAAAACCACAGCAAGTTTCTACATCCTGCATCTCTGTCAATTCCAAACCTTTTACATGTGATAAAAGCTTTCTTGGCTCTTGTTTTATTTTGCATTCCCGCAAACCGGCACAACTATCATGATAAGTAGCTTTTCCATTTAGGGTGGCTCCCACATTATCGATCTGTAAAACTTTTACCATAAATTCTGAGAACTCATAGATACGTTTGCTGAGATCTTTTACTTCATTATGTACTGAGGAGTTGTCTAAAAGCTTGCTGTAATAATTTCGTACAAAACCGGCACAGCTTGCACTGGGTGTTACAATAAAATCGCTGCCACTGAAATCTTTTACAAATTTCATACACACTGTTCTTGCTTCATCCCAATACCCAGCATTAAAAGCAGGTTGACCACAACAGGTCTGGTTGCTGTTGTAGGTAACTGTGCAACCAGTTTTTTCCAGCACTTTGATCATATTTAATCCTGTCTGGGGATAAAGCTGATCAACAAAACACGGTATGAAAATTTGAACGTTCATTCCCCCTGTCCCCCTAAAGGGGGAACTTAGATTGAAATTTAATAAATATAAAAGTGTTACAAATTATGAATCTTTTTTAATCTCCTTTAGGAGTTTGGGGTTTATCATTTTTATTGCAGTGATTGCTGCTTCCACTCCCTTATGCCCATGCTTGCCACCCGTTCTTTCTTTTGCCTGTTCTTCGTTATCAACTGTCAATACTCCAAAAATTGTTGGAACAGGCAAACTGAGGTTTAATTGAACCACAGCATCAGTTACGGCTTTACATACAAATTCGAAATGCGGAGTGCCCCCACGAATCACACAACCCAAAGCAATAAATGCATCAGGCTTTTTCTTTTTCCTGGTCTTTTCCCAATAATTTTTTATGGCAAATGGTATTTCAAATGCGCCAGGAACTGTAAGGCGGATCACTTTTTTTATTCCGCTTTTTTTTAATTGCTCCAGGCATCCCTTTTCCAGTTCATCCACGATAGCAGCATTCCATTCGGTTTTCACCAAAACAATACAGGCATCCTTTTTTGGAATGCCTGTACCAGAGTTAAAAAGTTTACTGTTGCTTACGTCTGCCATGTCTTAATTATATACACCCAGTTTTCCAAGATATTTGTCAGCATCATTGCTCTGACTGGTTCCCGGAAATTTATCTTTTAATTGTTTGTAAAGTTCAATTGCCTCTTTTGTTTTTCCTGTCTTTTCAGCCAGTGCAGCAGCAAAGAACAAATATTCTGCAGAGTTTGTATTGTCTTCAACAAAATGATTGGCTGCTTTTTTATAATTAGCAATTGCATCATCATTTTTGTCTAATTCAGAATAGGCATCACCCAACAATTTATAAGCTCTTGCCTGTACTTGCTTTGAATCAGTACTGAAATTCTTCAGGTGTTTTACGGCATTGGCATAATCACCGGTTCTCAGAAAACAATCACCGGCATAAAAGCGGGCAAGGTTTCCCATTTTGGTACTGCCATATTTGTCTATCACTTTAATAAAGCCAAAATTCAATCCATCACCATTCAGTGCTTTCTGAAGACTATCCATGCGATAATATTCTTCAGCTTTGAAGATGGCATCCTGTGCTTTTAATTCATTGGGTTTCTGAACAAAATTTTTATATCCGTAAAATCCAGCTACTGCAACTATGATCACAGTTGCCACTATCATAATTGGTTTTTGAAAACGGGTCCAGATGTCTTTAGCTTTTTCAACCACTGCTTCATTGTGATCTTTTTCCGTCACTAGTTTCTTGTCAGCCATTGTTTGTTTTTATATTTCGATTTTTTAAAAAATAATTATTAAAACTGTTCATAAGTCCCCTTTAGGAGATTTAGGGGTCTAATCAATTATAAAAGGATAATTCTTATCTGCGTAAACATCCTTCAGAACTTCATCATCATTTGGCCAGGGACTTTCTTCAGCAAACTTTATAGATTCAGCCACGATCTTATCAATTCTTTCATTGATGCTGTTGATCTCTTCCTCAGTAGCGTATTTATTCTCCTTAATTGTTTTCAATATTTTTTGAATCGGATCCTTATCCCTGTATTCTTCCACTTCATCCTTACTGCGGTATTTCTGCGGATCGCTGATGGAGTGTCCTTTATAGCGATAGGTTTTCAGCTCTAATAAAGTTGGGCCGCCTTTTTCCCTGGCTCTTTTCACAGCCCGGGCTATGGCTTCATGTACAATTTCAGGACTCATACCATCCACGGTATCAGCAGGCATTTCATATCCATCTGCCAGTTTATAAATGTCAATTACGTTGCTACTTCTTTCTACCGAAGTACCCATAGCATAATAATTATTCTCGCAAATAAAAATTACAGGCAACTTCCATAACATGGCCAGGTTGAAGGTTTCATGTAAAATTCCCTGGCGGGCCGCACCATCCCCAAAAAAGCAAAGGATCACATTATCTGTGCCCTTATACTGCTCAGCAAAAGCCAATCCTGCACCGGTACCAATCTGAGCACCCACAATTCCATGTCCACCCCAAAAATTTACATCCTTTCCAAAAAAGTGCATGCTACCACCCTTACCTTTTGCGCAACCGGTGGCTTTACCATACAATTCAGCCATACAGCTATTCACAGATACTCCTTTTGCTATTGCCAATCCATGGTCTCGGTAAGAAGTAATGAATCCATCTTCAGGTCGGGTAGCAGTCATACAACCAGCTGCTATAGCTTCCTGGCCAATATAGGCATGATAAAATCCGCGGATCTTTCCTTCCATTTTGTATTTCTCTTCCGACATCAGTTCAAACTGGCGAATAAGCTGCATCAGTTCATACCAATACAGGTAGGTTTCTTTTGAAAATTTTGTGGCCAAGGGCTTCAATTTAGTAGTGGTTTCTGCCATATATTAAACGGGGGCAAAAATAAGGCAATCCAACCAATTTTTGAAGGCAGATTTTTGCCTTAAGATTATTGATTTTTATGTGGTTAATGGCATAGGTTTCCTGACCATTATCTATTGAACCAAAGTAGTTCCTTTAGAACGACGCTCCTTTCAAGTTTCAGATTTTTTGTATTCTTTAATAAGTAACTGAACTCATAAAACAAGAAAATCAAAGCCATTGATTCAAAACTCAAAAAAATTTAGAACTAATATTGCAATCAACTTGCTAAACCTCCATTCCATATCATTAACCCAGTTCAAAAACTACACTTTACAAACATTTAAGTTTGAAAAGCAAATAGTCGGTATCTGTGGTAATAACGGCGTGGGTAAAACCAACCTGTTGGATGCCATTCATTACCTCTGTTTTACTAAAAGCTATTTTACAAGGGATAACCTGAATGTGCAGAATGGAAAAGATGGGTTCAGAATTGAAGGTGATTTAAGAGTGAATGAGAAAACAGAAAACCCCGTTTGTATTTTAAGAGAAACTGGTAAAAAAGAATTTTCAGTGAATGAATCTGTCTATGAAAAATTTTCTGAACATATCGGCCGTTATCCCTGTGTGATCATTGCACCGGATGATATCCAGATCATCACGGGTGGCAGTGAAGTAAGAAGAAGATTTCTGGATGCCCTGCTTTCCCAGCTGGATGCGGAATACCTGAAACAACTGATCAGTTATAACAAGCTGTTGCTGCAACGGAATTCTTTATTAAAAAATATGGCGGAAACAAGAACTAAAGATCATGCATTGCTTGATGTGTTGGATGAACAACTGACAAAGCCCGGTGAATTCATTTTTGAAAAACGAAAAACTTTCCTTCTTCCTTTTCTGCCGGAAGCAAAAAAACTCTATATCAGTATTGCAAATAATGAAGAAAATGTTTCACTAATTTACCAGAGCGAATTATTACAATGCAGTTTTCCTGAATTACTAAATTTGAACAGACATAAAGATATTTCTGCTCAAAGAACAACCGGCGGCATTCACCGGGATGAATTGGTTTTTTCTCTCGACAATCAGCCATTCAGGATGATGGCTTCACAGGGCCAGCGTAAAAGCCTTTTGTTTGCACTTAAGCTGGCGGAAATGTATGTGCTGAAAGAGAACAAGGGCTTCTCTCCCATCCTCCTGCTGGATGATGTATTTGAAAAGCTTGATGAAGACAGGATTTCCAGTTTGTTGCAAAGAGTTTGTGTGGAAAACGAAGGACAGGTTTTTATTACAGATACTAATTGTGAGAGATTAGCCTTACACCTGGATCAATTGAATATTCAGTTTCAGCAGATACTGTTGTAGAAAAACAAAGCAAAAATCGAAATATTAAATTCTAAAATTTGAAGTCTGTACTTTCAAGTTTCAACCATTAGCTTTCAAGTTTTAACCTATAACTTTTAACCTTTAACTTTGTTTCATGGGTGAATTTTCAATGGCAGAAGCCATGCAGCAATTTCTGAATCAAAGCAAGATCAGGGGGTCTATTCAGGCATTACAGATAAAGGATGCCTGGGAAGATATCATGGGTAAAACAATTGCCAGGTATACTGATGATATAAAGATCATTGATAAAACTTTATTTATAACTACTGCCGTAGGTCCATTAAAGCATGAACTGGTTTTTCAGAAAGAAAAAATAAAGCTTCGTGTGAACGAAGCTTTGGGGAAAAATGTGATTGAAGAAATAGTGATTAAGTAAGCACACCATACCGGCCTGTCCGGCCAATTTCAGCATCAAATATTTCCATCCGGTTATTAACTGCCACTTCCAGGATATCCTCACTGGAAACGATCCCTTTGAAATGGAAACCTTCAAATACCGGTAAATAACGAACATGGTGTTGCTGCATCAGCCGCATACATTTTTCAACCGTGTCATCACAAGTTGCAAATGGCAATCTTTGATTCATGATGTCCTTTACTTTGGTTTTTTCTAAAGGTTTTTTGACGGTCATCAGGTTTGAGGCAATTTCATGCTCAGATACCAAACCAATATAACGATCGTCATCATCAATGACGACAAGATAATCTACGTTTTCGCAAGACATTTGGTTTAAAGCATCATTAACAAGAGTTTGAGGTGAAACAGTGTGAAAATGCGGCTGTTTCTTTGACAGGATGTTTGTGATCTTTTCCATACACACAAGTTTAAAGGTTAAAACTGCTAATCACGTTTCTTCAAGTTACAAAAAAAATATAAAGAAAACGTCGGCCTGCAGACTTTGTGAAGAAAGAAAATTTGACACAACAAATCATTGACACAGGTTAGCAGATGACCTGAGAATTCTCAATCAAATTCGTCCTGGTTCAATTATTAACAGGAATTTGATCTGAGTTTAATGAATCTGATGGTACAGCAATTTCTTTTGGTAAAGGAGCTGGCTGCACCGGAATTTGCTGAATTGTTTTATACGCTTTATCAAAATCAGCATAGCTCCATTTTCCTTCTATGGTTCCATTTTTCAATAAATAAAGTGTTGGGTTGGCTCTTGCAGCAGTCCGGATTGCGGTAAAATCACATTTCAGGATCTGTTTATCCATCCAGGGTTTTTCACCTTTTCTTTTTTGCATGAACTCATCTATTGAGTTGGTTACAATAAATAAAGGAATATTGTTTTTTGCCGCTGCATCATCAATCTGGTAAAATTGCTCTTTCCAACTATCTATCTTGTCTTTTGGCTTCTCTTCAAATAAAATGATTGCATAGCTCATGTTTAGTATAACAGCGGTTGAATCAGTATTGGTAATACCAGAGAGGCTGAATCCTTTTATCGGTGGTTCATTATTTTTCCCTTGACGTACCAGTTTGTCATAACGGTTAATAAATTTATAAAGAGAATCATTAAAGTCATCAGGAAAATTATCGGCTGTAAACTCTACGTTATTTCCGGCTTTTTCATAAACAAAAGTCATAACCACGCTATCAGGAATGGCATTGGCCGGCATTTTCATTTTTTCTGAAATATTGTTCCCGATCCTGAAAGGAAGGCAATCTACAACCGGCAAATGTTTCAGCACAAATATCTGAAGCCAAAAACTGGCAGCAGTTGCAACAAGCATCAGAAATGTATTCAGACTTTCAGAAAACACGGGTTTTATTTTATTTCTGAAAAAGAATATTAAAAGGATCAGTACCAACAGTACAATGTCTTTAATAAATGAAGTGAGTGGTGTAATGGGTATGCAATCGCCAAAGCATCCGCAGTTTTTGAATTTGCCGGATAAATATGCATAGCCGGTAAGAAATGTAAAAAAAATGATCAGCAGCAATAAAAGCCAGCTGAATAATCTCATTCTCCATCCAAGCAATAAGGCAATACCGGCAATGATCTCAAAAGCAATCATGGCTACAGACATCCAGAGTGTATGTGGATTAAGTGAAGCAATTCCCCAGAGCTCAAAGAACTCCTGCATTTTATAACTGAGGCCCAGGGGGTCAATAGCTTTCACCAGGCCGGAGAAAATAAATAAAACGCCTACAATGATTCGGATGATATTAATGAGTGCTTTCATTTTATTTAGTTATAAGACTATTTCAAAAAATTCTAAATTTTAAATTTTAAACTCTAAACTCTAAACTCTAAACTCTAA
>CAZOOT010000017.1:31374-37991 GCA_964581455.1 uncultured Chitinophaga sp.
CATCAATATCAAAGCAAAAGCGCCATAATTAATAATGTCCAGGTAATTTGCATCAATCCCTTCGCTTGCAACAGTCTTTCCATCGTTCACCAGTATCTGTCGGATGCGTTGAAGTTTCATCAGGATGAGGTCTACAAAACTTTCCTGGCTCATACTGCGCCATGCTTCACCATAATCATGGTTTTTATCCTGCATTAATGCTTTAGCAGAAGTAACAAATCTTGAGAAAAGAAGAGACACTTTTTCCTCCGGCATTTCTTCCGGATCATTTTCTGAAAGCTCCAGTTGCATCATGCCGATGATCGCATAATTAATGATGCCTTTAAATTCAGCAGCAATTCCGTCATCTACTTTTTGTTTACCAATTTCCTGGATATTACGGATTCTTTGTGCCTTAATAAAGATCTGGTCAACTATTGAAATAGTACGTAATACCCGCCAGGCAGTTCCATAGTCACGATTCTTTTTCAGGAAAATTTGTTTGCAGGAATTAAGAACCTCGTCGTATTGATTGTTGGTTGTTGTCATAATTAAAGAGGTCAGAGGCCGGGTGTCTGAGGTCAGAACGATAATTTCATACTTCCGTCTTCCGATTTCCGGTTTATCTTTATCGCCAAAAATAACGAACTAAAGGCGAATGTTTACACTCAACTGCAAAGGAAAATTACTGGTTATTGAAAAACCAATTTTAATGGGAATCATCAATGTCACTCCTGATTCCTTTTATCAAGGAAGCCGTTTTTCCGGTAATGATAAAATTCTGGAGCAAGCTGAAAAAATGCTGAGTGAAGGTGCCGATATATTGGACATCGGCGGACAAAGCAGCCGGCCCTGTAGTGAACAGATCTCCGCAGATGAAGAAATGAAAAGAGTGATACCGGCCATCGAATTGATCTGTAAAAGAAATCCGGATGCAATAATTTCTATTGATACTTTTTATGCCAGATGTGCTGAAGAGGCTGTTGCAGCCGGGGCGTCAATTGTAAATGATATCAGCGCCGGTGAAATGGATAAAGAAATGATCAATAAGGTTTCTGCCCTGAATGTTCCCTATATCCTGATGCACATGAAAGGTAAGCCACAAACAATGCAGGCGAATCCGGTGTATGAAGATGTGGTAAGGGAAGTACTTGATTTTTTTATTCAAAAAACAGCTGAACTAATGGCTGCAGGTATAAACGATATGATCTTGGATCCGGGCTTTGGTTTTGGAAAAACAATTGCTCACAATTTTACACTCATAAAAAACTTGCAGGTATTTAAAATGCTGGAAAAACCGATCCTTCTTGGTGTTTCCAGAAAATCAACAATTTTTAGAACATTGAATTTGTCACAGGATGAAGCACTCAATGGAACCACTGTTTTAAATACTATCGGTCTGATGAACGGAGCTTCTATCCTTCGTGTTCATGATATAAAGGAAGCCAGGGAAGCGATTACACTTTTTTCAGCTATGGGAAAATAAAAAATCTCTTTCCGTTTTACCAGAAAGAGATTTTTAAATATTCTTTTACTTTTATTGTTTTACCGGAGGCGGAGCTATTGCTGTAGGATCTTCCTGTGTATCACTCACTCCTAAAACTTCCACATCAAAAACCAAAGCCTGGTATTCTTTATTGCCCGGGCCGGGGTTTTTGCCATAAGCAAGATATCCGGGAATATATAAAGTGCCTTTCCCCCCCACATTAAATAATTTTAAACCATCATCCCAACCACGGATCACACTGTATGTTCCCATTTTAAATTTGTAAACATTTGATTCAAATACACTGTCTGTTTCCAGAATTCTTCCGGTATATTTTACACTGATATATTTTCCATCAGTTGCCGGTGCACCGTTTCCTTTTTCTTTTACAATTACAAAAGTTCCGTCATTTGTTTTTTGTGCATTAATTTTTTTCGCTGCAAGAAAACTTTCCATTTCCTTAATTCCCTTTTCCATTACCCCACTTGTTTTTATTTCTTCCCATTCTTTTTTTGCCATTTCAATTCTTTCTGCATCACCTTTTGCCTGTAATTCCGCCATTTCTTTCTCCTGGCGTGGTTTGTCTTTTGCCATTTCTGCATTAAAGTCAATCATGGCAATGCTATCATTGGTGTACACTTCAAGAATTTTTATATAGGTGTTTATTTTATCACCTTTTTTGGCATTTGGAGGCAATTGACTGGTTAATCCTTTTGCAGCAAGTGAGTCGTACATTTCAACTGTAATTGCACTATCGCCTTTCCTTAACATGAAAAATACTTCCAGCGGGCTGTAATTGATGTCAGGGGTCAAATTCATTTGTGAAAACCCGGGCATTTTTCCATAACTGGTATAGATCAAAGAGTCATTGAGTTTACGGATGAACTGGAATTTTACAACGTTACCGTTTTGGATCAAAGAATCTTTTCCTTTACCGGGAATGATCTTGTACACTAAGCCACTTTTTGTTTTTTTAAAGGATGTTGAGTCGCAGCCAACAAGGGCTACAATCATTGTCATTGCCAGAATAGCTGTAATTTTTGATTTCATTTTTTTTTTAATTATTGAAGTAAAGATTTGTTTTCTTTCATTGCGGCATTAAATGCCAGAACCGTATTTTCAAGCGTATCAGAGCTGCGACCGCCTGCTGCATTAAAATGGCCGCCACCTTCAAAATATTTCCGTGCAAAGACATTACAATCAAAATCGCCCTTGCTCCTGAAACTCCATTTGCGTTCTTCATCTCTGTCTATCACAATGGCTACCAGTTTTATGCCACGGACACTCTGCGGGTAATTGACCAACCCTTCTGTATCGCCAGTTTTGATCTGGTATTTTATCAGATCCGATTTTGGAACGGTTAATAATATGGTATTATACTCATAAAATACTTCCATCCTGTTTGATAAGATATGCCCGATAAACCGGAGCCTGTTTTCCAGAAAATTATCAAACAATTCATTATGAACATGCATATGTTCAAGTCCCTTTTCTTTCAAATCTGCTACAAGCTTATGAACGCTGGCTGATGTTGATGAAAACCGGAAAGATCCTGTATCTGCAACCACACCTGCATAAATGCATTCTGCAATTTCTTTTGTTATCTGATCAGATTGACCTGACTGATAAATCAGGTCGTAGATCATTTCACAGGTACTGGATTTTCCTGTATCGCTGATCCCATAATCAAAGCTTTTTTCATCAGGCTGCTGATGATGGTCAATAAGAACTTTTATACAAGTCAGCCGTTCCAGTTTAGCTGCCATGCTCTTTGCACGATGAAAAGCATTAAAATCAAGACAAAAAAGCATTTCTGATTTATCCAGAACTTCTTCTGCCTTTTCCTTGTTCAATTCATAATTGATCACTTCATTACAACCAGGCATCCAACTGACCCATCCTGCCCAATTGGTAGGCGATATAATAGTTACACTATGTCCTGATAGTTTGAGGAAGTTTGAAAGAGCCAGTGACGCACCCATTGCATCTGCATCAGGTTTCTGATGAGGAACAATGACCACTTTTTTTGTTTCTTTTAACAATGTAAATATTTCTTGTACGGGCTTCATAAGCGGCTGCGAAGATAAGAGATTGTAGTTTATGGTTTATAGTTTAACTATTTCCAAAATCCAGGATGAGTTTTGTTCTTAAATCATTATAAAAAACGAAAAACGGCAAAGGATTTACCCGAACATTTCCCTTAGCTTTGCGGCCGCCGACCAAGGCAAAAAACTTACAAAAATTATAATAAAAATGAGTAATCGTACATTGACAATGATCAAACCCGACGCTATGAAAAAGGGTTATGCAGGTGGAATTATTGATATGATAATCAAAGACGGATTTAGAATTGTGGCAATGAAGCTGACAAAATTAACTCCTGAAGTTGCAGGAGAATTTTATCTGGTGCATAAAGAAAGGCCATTTTATAGTGAGTTGGTCGAATATATGAGTAGTGGAGTGATCATTGCTGCCATCCTGGAAAAAGAAAATGCTGTGGAGGATTTTCGCAAATTAATCGGAGCTACTAACCCGGTGAATGCTGAAGAAGGAACGATCCGTAAAAAATATGCAGCATCTATTGCAGAAAATGCAGTTCATGGAAGTGATAGCGATGAGAATGCAAAGATTGAAGGAGATTTTTTCTTTTCAGCCCTGGAAAGATTTTAAAAATCAGATAAAAAATATTGGCCCGGTGTGTTATTACATCGGGTTTTTTATTTTAAATAATTTTATGTCCCTGAAGATTATTTTTTATCGGCCTAACCTTAAAGCCTTCTTTTCGCAAAAGATTTATCAGGCCCTGTTCTCCCGGTAAATGACCTGCTCCAACAGCTATTGTAACTGATTTGTCCTGTAAAATGGTTTTCAGCTTTTTAACCCAATTTCGATTCCGGTTAAATAATAAGAGATTCTCATATTTTTCCATCCCATTTTCACTTTTTCTGATAATTGCTTCAAGTTTTTCCAGGTCTTGATCTTTATAGGCTTCCATCATTTCATTTAACTCTTTTTCTGCTTCTGACTTGTCTCCAGTTGATTTTGTGTATTTAAGCAATTGCTCTGCTTGTATTTTATATGGAATGCTATCAAATATGCTCATCTGGTAAGACATGGTTTCCAGCCCTTCTATACTTTTTCCTCTTTGCTTTGCTTCTTTCATGATTATTTGTTCCATTGCTACCGGAATTCCACAGGGTAACCCGGATTCCAATAATGTTGATGAAGCCAATAAGGGTTTATAAGTTTCCAGAACGGAAAAAGGAAGAATGCTTTTTTTGCTTTCAATAAAATTTTTCACCTGGATATATTCTTCGGGAGTGAGCAGATCTTTAAGTGTGGTATCATTTCGCATTTTCATTTGCCGCAATGCTCCGAACATTTCAAAGAGATTATCCAGGTCCACTTCCATATAAACCCTGTCTGTATTTTCAATGGCATAGACCAGGCTATCGCTCAATATTGCATCTTCTTCGCACAGCAAATGAATGGTGCCATATATGTAGGAAGGTATTTCCAGTCCATTTCCACTGATCTGCCAAAGCAGGGTTTTATTGGTTTGCTTTTGAACGGACTGGCTAAAAGAAGTAAGCCCTGTAAAAGCCAGGATTATATAAATGATCCCCTGCTGAAAAATTTTCATATCCGGTAATTAATTTTTATAAAGATACTACCGCTTCTTCTCCATAAAGCTGATCTTTAAATTTTAGTGAGGGTGAGGAAATAAAAGATCCGATACCAAGTTCTTTCCATTTTTTATCAACCGCTTCTATTGTTTTATTATCAGCTACAATAATATTGGGCCAGTCCCGGTGAAAATTATCAAGCTCTTTAGTTTTCCTGGTGCCGTCAAAACCCATACAGGCCCTGTATCTGCTGTGCATTGATTTTTTGTAAAGTATATTATCTCTTTTAGGATCAAGATTATTGCAAAAACGCCATAATGCTATTGGCAGATCGTTGGCATCAACAGTATGCTCTACATAAAGAATGATCTTCACGGCTTCCATTTCATTCAACTCACAGATTTGGTCATGCAGTTCACGTATATGCCCCTTCCTGTTTTTTTTCACAGAGATAATCATACAGGGAATTCCCATTTTGTCCAAACTTGAATTCACGGAATGTATTTCCTCAAATTTTTCTGTCAGAAATTTTTCATTGAATTCTTTAGCAGGCTGAGGATATAAATAAATTTCATCTTTCTCTTCCTCTTGTTTCATTGTTCCGTCAATACACATTTTCCCTCCAAAACCCATTTTACTGCAACTATGATCCAATACATCCATAGGGCCCTGTGAAAAATAAATATCAGTTGCCGGATTCAAATTGTTGAAAACATATTTTGCAAGCTCTGTGTAGTTTTGAATTTTTACTTCTCCATCAGTAAGTACAAGAATTTTATTGAACATCATTTGACCTGCACCCCACATAGCATTCATCACTTTTTGTCCCTGGCCGGCATAGTCTTTTTTAATTTTTGTGATCACCAGGTTATGAAACACTCCTTCTACCGGCATATCCATATCCAATATTTCCGGCACTAAAGTCATTTTGATAGGCGCCAGAAAAATTCTTTCTGTGGCTTTTCCCAGCCAGGCATCTTCCTGCGGCGGGATGCCAACAATTGTAGCAGGATAAATTGAACTTTTTTTATGGGTGATGGCTGTAATATGAAACCTGGGATACCAGTCCGGTAAAGAATAATATCCGGTGTGATCTCCAAATGGACCTTCCCAGATCAGTTCTTCATCAGGTTCTACATAACCTTCAATAATAAAATCAGCATCGGAAGGCACTTCTATATCCGGCTGTGTAATACATTTTACCAACTCTACTTTTTTCTTTCTTAAAAATCCAGCCAACATGTATTCATCTACATTTTCGGGAAGTGGTGCAGTGGCAGAATATGCATAAACCGGATCACCACCTAAGGCAACGGCAACCGGCATTCTTTTGTTTAACAATTTGTACTCGCTAAAATGTTTTGCCGAAACTTTGTGCTTATGCCAATGCATTCCTGTAAGTGTGGGGCCAAAAACCTGCATACGGTACATACCAACATTTCTTGTTCCATTATTTGGATCTTTGGTATGAATAACAGGTAATGTAACAAAAGGTCCTCCGTCTTTTGGCCAACAGGTGATAACCG
>CAZOOT010000018.1:0-37692 GCA_964581455.1 uncultured Chitinophaga sp.
AGCAGTTGGAAAGGCCAAAAAAGGAGGGTTTCGTTTTTACAGACCCGATGACCTTGCTGTGGATGTGATCAAAGGTCTGATGGCTTCCGTGCCACAGTTAGAAGCAAATCGGGTGGATGATGTGTTGGTAGGAAATGCAGTACCTGAAGCGGAACAGGGTTTACAGTTTGGAAGAATCATTTCTGCCCGTGCTTTGGGTATTGATGTACCTGGCGTAACTGTGAACAGGTATTGTGCGTCAGGATTGGAAACGATTGCCATAGCGACTGCCAAAATTAGAATGGGTATGGCTGATTGTATTATTGCCGGTGGTACAGAAAGTATGAGTCTTGTGCCAACAGCCGGATGGAAAACTGTTCCATCTTATGCCATTGCTGTTGACGAACCGGATTACTATTTAAGCATGGGCTTAACAGCTGAAGCAGTAGCCAAAGAATATAAAGTGAGCCGCGAAGCACAGGATGAATTCTCATTTAATTCACATCAAAAAGCAATAGCTGCTATTAAAGCCGGGCATTTTAAAGAAGGGATACTTCCAATAGAAGTTGAGGAAGTTTATGTGAATGAAAAAGGCAAAAAGCAAAAAAGAAATTATACGGTGGATACAGACGAAGGACCAAGAGCTGATACATCCATTGAGGCCCTGGCAAAATTAAAACCTGCTTTTGCAGCAGGTGGAGTAGTGACGGCGGGAAATTCATCTCAAACTTCGGATGGCGCTGCATTTGTAATTGTAATGGGAGAAAAGATGGTGAAGGAGCTTGGTTTGAAACCAATCGGAAGATTGGTGGGCAGTGCAGTAGCCGGTGTTCATCCCCGCATTATGGGTATTGGCCCTGTGGCAGCAATTCCAAAAGTGCTGAAACAAACAGGGATGAATCTTTCTCAGATAGACCTGATAGAACTGAATGAAGCATTTGCCTCCCAGGCATTGGCTGTAATTCGTGAAGCCGGCCTTGATCCAGCCAAAGTAAATATCAATGGAGGAGCTATTGCTCTTGGGCATCCGCTTGGATGTACCGGCTGCAAACTCACTATCCAAAACCTGCACGACATGAAGCGATTGAATAAAAAGTATGGGATGGTCACAGCTTGTGTTGGCGGTGGGCAAGGAATAGCGGGGATCATTGAGAATTTTATGTAGTCATCACTTTATCTACTATCAGACTTTTTTACGTCACCTAAAAGAGACTACTTCTAAATACTCGTCTGCGACACTACAGTTATATTATGATTACTTACAACTGAAACAGAAATTTCTTGAAATTGAATCAGGCATAGTGTTTTTAAAAATTGGGATAAATTTGCCTCCACTCTTTTGATTCATGTAATTGTTAATTTGATCAATCGCTTCTGTCAATTTTACATTTGGACTGTTTAGACTATTAATGAATGCTTCTGTAAAAAGAGTAATCTCTTTGTTTCCATTTTTGGAAACCGAACTAATGTCACTAATTCCGGAGTACAACAATACGTTATCTTTAGAATCGAAATTTTGAACTACATTATTAATTATCTGCTTGCCTTGAGATCCGCCAGGCAGTTCAATATTGTTTGGGCCATCAAATAAAATGATTTTAATTTTTGATTTCAGCCTGGTTATTTTAACTAAAAAATTATACAGATGCAATGTGCCAGTAATTAAATAATTGTTTTTTTGACCAAGAGGGTTGCTTTCTGTTGTAAGAAAAAAGTATTCATCTTCATTGATAGCATCAAAATGACCGGATAAGTAAAATAAAATGACATCATAGTTTTCTTTCAGCATCATTTCATTTAAATGCTTAAAACCATTCATTAAAAAGTCTACGGTTTTAAAATCAGTATAAGTCATGGTGTCATATCCATGTGTAGTTAAGTTTGCAGCTAAATCATTTACACTGTTAAGAGAAGTTGTTACAGGACGTATAAATTTGTACTGGTCTACGCCTAATAATACAGCTAGTTTTTTATATTCAGGTTTACCAATGTCAGTTGTTTTGAGTTTATCTTCTTTAAAATATTCACCTGACATTGTTATTTCAGGCTCATGCCGGGAAAAAAAAATGATTGGTCTTTTCTGAATATTCGAAGTGCCTGTCAGGCTGAATAAACAAAATAAAACAAGAATTAATTTCACCTTTTTTAAATTAATAGTTTTTAATCAGTATATGGAATAATAACAGCCTGTTTCGGAGGAGCATATGGGTTTGTCAGTTTATTAAAAATTTCTTACAGCCCGGAAATAAAATTTATTATTAGCCATATCCTGATTTCGAATATATTTATAGCCATTAGACATTTGTATCAGCTTGACCCAACCTCCCTCAAACGAACTGCTCCAGTAAAGTTCAGAAGTTTTCAAACCCGGGATATTATTTTTTTCTTTATAAATCAGTTGTAATTCATCGTAAGCAGGTAAATGCCAACCGGTAAACCCATCCAGATTTAATGAATTACAAATTTGATTCGCTTCATCCCATTTAGTTTTAGTGCCATTATTCAGGTCAGATTCAGAGACGAGCAGCCCCGGATTAATATTTGTTGCCCGTCTTAAAACAATTCCTCCCTGGTATTTATTTCCAACCTGAAGTGCTAAACGTTTATTTATTGAATCCAGTTTAGCACGGTTTATCGAATCCAATTTAACACGGTTTATCGAATCGGCTTTTGCCTTATTTAATGAGTCTATCCTTACCCGGTTCAATGAATCTGTTTTAACCTTATTTATTGAATCGGTATTTACTACTAATTGACTGGGCGTCGGTTTATTGTTTTCTTCAATAGTTTGTCCTTTCATATCTCCCGGACCCGCAATTTGTATGATGCCAAAAATAATTGCAGCAGTAATAACAAGGCCACTGCCAATCATTATATATTTTTTTGAAATTCTTTTTTTTGCAGCTTCTTTGTCACTATTTATCCGAGCTAATTCAGCAGCTTCTTGTTTTCTTTCATTCTCTAGTTTCGTAACAACACTTCTGGCCTCATCACTATAATTTCCCGATGGGTGTCTTTCTAAATAAAATGTATAGCCTTCCAGGCTATTATCCTTTTTTGTTTTTTCCCAAAGTTCCTTTTCCTTTTCTCTTTCTTTTTGCTTTTGATCTAATTCATTTATTTGTTGAAGAGCTTTTTCTTTAAACATGCCAAGCTTACTTTCACTTAAATATTTATTATATGAAGCTGTAGTATTTGCCAGTGAAGCCTCAGTCCATAATTTTTTCTCCTGCTCTTCTTTTAATTGTTTTTCTTTTTCAAGAAGTATCTCCTGCTCTTTTTCCTTGTTTTTCTTTTCTTCATCTTCCGCTCTCTTTTTATCAGCCTCAATCCGGGCTTTTTCCATTTGTAATTTATCTCGTTTAATAATTTCCTGTTGCTCCCGGTTATTCTTTATTGATTCAAAAACTTTCCTGATGCCTTTAGCAATATTATTAAATGCATGATCGGAAGTTTTCCAGTCATCGATCGGCTTACCTTCATCCGGTAATACCTGCAATTCTTTTAAACTAAAACGAGTATCATCAAACTCAAAGTCAATGTCCCAGGGACATTCGCGGATAATAACTGGTACAATGATGGATTTATTCGCTTTATGCCTTTCAACTGCATATTTAAACTCAACCTGATGAATAAAATGAGAATTCATAAAATCAATACTTACCAGCATCACAAACAGATCTGTTTGGTTCAGGCGGGAATCAATAGAATATTTCCATTCTTGTCCGGGTTCAATATGTGCATCGTGCCAGATATTAAGATTATAGAGCTTTACAAAAGGATTTATGTAAGATATTAGTCTTTGTTTTATTTCTTTATCCTCCCTGGCATAAATGATAAAAATGTTAATTGGCTTCGGCATCATGAGTGTTTGTTTTCCTGTTAATATTCACAATGGCTTTTTAACTTTTTTTAAAAGTGAATCATATAAGTTTCAATAAGATTACGGGATAAGATGGCGAATTACTAAAAATAGATCTGTTGACATTTTAACTGCAGGCCGGTTCGGTTTTGCAGGAGTTAGCAACAGGTGTTGTATAAATATAAGGAGTTTTACTATAAGTAAACCTGAGGTAAGATTAGGGGCTTTTACTTTAGACAAAATGGAGGTTTATTTATAATTTCCTTAAACCATTTAATATCTTTAAAGTCAATTACGGCTACAGACCATCCAAAACCATCATAAAATGGATAGAAGAGATTTTTTAACTGCTAAGAGAAAAGCAGTTCAGGTTAAAAACGCAGAAACAAAAGAGATCTTCCGGACTTTCTCCGGTATAAATACCTACAATGGACCCTGGACTGCAAATGAAGTAGCCCATTTACTTAAACGAACAATGTTTGGCTCTACACCCGAGGATATTAATTTCTTTTCGGCAATGAGTATGAGCCAGGCAGTGGACCAGATACTGACAGTTCCCGGAACTGCACCTGCCCCACCCGTTAAGAATTATAATAACAATAATTTACCTGTCACAGATCCTGATTATAATATTCCAATGGGGAGTACCTGGGTAACTATTAATACTACTGATGCAGATGGCAGAAGGAGAACTTCTTTTAAGTCGTGGTGGATGGGTCTGATGCTGAACCAGGAAAGAAATATAAGAGAAAAAATGACCCTTTTCTGGCATAATCATTTTGCTACAGAATCAAATGATATCGGCCGGGCAATCTGGGCATATAATAATAATGCATTATGCCGTCAATTTGCCTTAGGAAATTTTAAGCAGTTTGTAAAAGCCATGACCCTGGATGCGGCTATGTTGAGGTACCTGAATGGTTACCTGAATATCAGTACGGCGCCGGACGAAAATTATGCCCGTGAATTATTGGAATTATTTACACTGGGAAAAGAAAATAATCCTAATTATACCGAAGCGGATGTAAAAGCGGCCGCACGGGTACTCACCGGCTGGAAAATCAATAATACAACCAATGTCTTTTCTTTTACTGCATCACAGCATGATACCGGCAATAAACTATTCTCATCATTTTTTAATAATTATACTTTACCCGGCAGATCCGGTGCAACTTCCGGTGACCTTGAATTGACTGACCTCATAAATATGATCTTTGGTAAAAGCACTGAAGTTTCAAGATTCATTGTTAAAAAGCTGTACCGCTATTTTGTTTACTATAAAATTGATGCTGCAACTGAAGCCAATGTTATTACCCCGCTGGCACAAATATTAGTGTCAAATAACTGGGAGATCAAACCGGTATTATCGGCACTTTTCAAAAGCGAGCATTTTTATGATGTATTAAACCAGGGATGTTTTATAAAAACACCCGTAGACCTGGTTGTTTCATCCAGCCGGGAATTCGGAGTTGTTTTCCCTCCATCATCTGATTATGTGAATGCTTATAATATGTGGAGTTACCTGCAGAGTTATGCTGCCTTATTGCAACAAAATATTGGTGATCCGCCTGATGTAGCAGGTTGGAAAGCTTATTACCAGGAACCACAGTTTCATGAAATCTGGATCAATACAGATACCTATCCACGACGTAACCTGTTTACCGATACCATGATCACTTCAGGTTATACAAGAAACGGACAAAAAATAGTTATTGACCCGGTTGCATTTGTAAAAAGATTAAATAACCCATCTGATCCCAATGCCCTGATCAACGAAGCTTTAAGGATTTTATACAGGATTGATGTATCTGCAAACACCAGGGACACTTTAAAAAAACAAATTCTACTCAGCAACCAGGACCAGGATTTTTACTGGACCAATGCCTGGAACGCCTATATCAGTAATCCAACAAATGCAAACTATCAGGTTGTATTTGTTCGGTTAAGAGATCTGTTTAAATATTTTATGAACCTTGCCGAATACCATTTGTGTTAAAAAAATTTTGGAAATGAAAAGAAGAGATTTTTTAAAATATACGGTTCCCACTGCTGCTGCATCCACTGTGGTTGCAGGAATTCCTATTCGTGCCATGGGAATGGAAAGTCCTTTGATCCGGGCACTCATAGGTATGGCAGAAGAGACAGATCATGTGCTGGTGCTGGTACAATTAAATGGCGGAAACGATGGAATGAATACTGTAATCCCTATCGATAATTATTCTTCTTACCAGGCAGCAAGATCAAATGTTGCAATTCCCCAAAACAGGATTCTTTCACTTGATGGAAAAACAGGATTGCATCCGGCCATGACGGGTGTTCATAATTTATTTAAAGAAGGAAAAGCTGCAATCGTTCAGGCTGTAGGCTATCCGCAACCAAACTTTTCTCATTTCAGGGCAACTGATATTTATATGAGTGCTTCTGATTCCAATCAATATATAAATAGTGGTTGGATCGGAAGATACCTTGCCAATGAATACCCGGGTTTTCCAACAGGATATCCAAACAGTACTGTAACTGATCCGCTGGGAATCCAGATCGGATCTGTTACTTCTCTTACTTTCCAGGGCCCTCAGGTCAATATGGGAATGAGTATTTCGGATCCCACTAATTTTTACAACCTTATCAATGGAATCCAGGATCCGGCACCTAATTCTCCTGCAGGATTTGAACTTTCCTATATCAGAACAGTAGCCCGTCAAACACAACAATATGCTGATGTAATTAAAAATGCTGCTTTAAAAGTCACACAGCAAGCTCCTTATCCAACAAATAATTCTTTGGCTGATCAATTAAAGATTGTTGCCAGGCTGGTAAAAGGTGGCCTGAAAACAAGAGTGTATATGGTAAGCATTGGCGGATTTGATACACATTCTGTCCAGGTTAATTCAGCAGATACAACTACAGGTACACATGCTACTTTATTACAAAGAGTTTCTGATGCCATCAAAGCATTTATGGATGATTTGAAATTCCTGGGTGCTGAAAAAAGAGTGATTGGTATGACATTTTCTGAATTTGGAAGAAGAATAAAATCCAATTCAAGTGTGGGTACTGATCATGGAGCTGCAGCACCTGTTATTCTTTTTGGCGAATATGTAAACGCTGCTGTTATTGGTAATAACCCGACAATCCCTTCCAATGTGAATGTAAACGATAATATTCCGATGCAGTATGATTTCAGAAGTATTTATGCTTCTATCATGGAAAAATGGTTCTGCGTGGACAATGCTACTTTACAAACTGTGATGCTGAAGAATTTCCAAAGCCTGAATGTTGTCAAATCCAATTCTTGTAACAGTACCATTCCCGGACTTAGTGAGAAATTACTCGTTAAGAACTATCCCAATCCATTTGTGGAAAACACCACCATTACTTTCGTTACAGAAGGGGGACACACTTCTGTCATGATCATTGATATGCTGGGCAGGGTGATCAAAACACTGATTGACCAGGAATACAATGGACCGGGACAATATACTGTTTCCTTTAATGCAGAAAAATTAGCTTCCGGTGTGTATTATGCCCGTTTACAAAACGGAGCAATTCAACAGGTAAGGGCCATGCTGAAAGTAAAATAATCCCATCTTTATAAATTAAACTTAACCGGAAACATTCTGGTATTTGTTTAATTCTGATTTAGATTATTTCTGGTATTTTTGCCTCTTGGTTTTCAAAAAGGACAATATTAACCGGGTTGTAGCAGGAGCTTTACTTTTTACGCTGATATTTATTCATAGTGTAAAGTTGCTGCATACACATTCTTTCAATCTGTATTCATCTAAACAATTCCCATTTGGAACTGATACAGGAATCAATATTCATTTTACTTCCTTTCATTTTTCTGCTAATTGTGAAATTTGTAATTATCAACTGGCAAAGGATACTGATTGTTTTGAATCTAAAACCGGTAATAATTATTCCCTGCTGCCTGCAAAATATAATTCTCAGATAAATTCTTTTCTGAAATTACTTCCTTTTTCTTCTTTTGATAATCGGGGCCCTCCTTACAGCATTTAATTACTGGTAATTGATTTTACCAGGTTTTTAAAGATTATACGAATAATCTGAAATGTTGTGTTTTATCAAATCCTTTTAAAAGAAGATCATGTTTAAATTAGTTTTAGTTAGTTCAATTAGTTTTTTAGTATCAGCAATCTCATTTTCACAAGCACCATATAAATTTTCGAAAGATGTTCTCACGGGTTTGCAAAGTGTAAGTTTTTTTGGAAAAATTTCAGATGCCAGAACAGGTGAGCCGCTTCCAGGAGCCAATATTTATATTGCTGACATAAAAATAGGAGCAGTGGCAGATGCTACAGGCAAATATTCTTTTTCAAACATTCCGGACGGACATCATCTTATTGAAGTTTCCCATGCAGGTTATACCAGTATTATTGAGCATATTGATCTGGATAAGAACATTGAAAAAGACTTTCAACTACAACCATCCATTGTGGAAAATCAAACTGTGGTGGTAACAGGAGTCAGCAATGCTACCAGTGTTCAGAAAACACCTGTTCCGATTACAGTAGTCAGGAAAACGGAATTGCTGCAAACCCCTTCTTCAAATATTATTGATGCCCTTTCAAAGAAATCAGGAGTGTCACAATCCGGTACCGGCCCCGGGATTTCAAAACCAATCATCCGGGGACTGGGATATAACCGGGTGCTGGTGATCAACGAAGGTGTAAGACAGGAAGGTCAGCAATGGGGTGATGAGCATGGAATTGAAATAGATGAAATGAGTGTGGTAAGAGCAGAAATTTTAAAAGGTCCGGCTTCCCTGATGTATGGAAGTGATGCATTGGCTGGCGTGATCAACCTGATAACCAATGTGCCGGTAGCTGAAGGCATTATTAAAGGGAATATATTGTCGAACTATCAATCCAACAATAATCTTTTTGGAATCAATTCAAATTTTGCCGGGAATATAAATGGGTTCAATTGGAATTTGTACGGCACTGTAAAAAATGCCGGTGATTATAAGAACAGTTATGATGGCACCGTGTTGAATTCAAGATTTAATGAAAAAAACTTAGGTGGTTATTTTGGGTTCAATAAAAAATGGGGATACAGTCATCTGATCTTTTCCAGTTTTAATCAAAACACGGGTTTAGTGGAAGGAGATCGGGACGATGCCAGCGGAAAATTCTTACTTTACTCCGGTTCAACATTTGAAAGAATTGCCACAGGTGCTGATCTGGAAAAAAGATCAGTTTTTGTCCCTAATCAAAACATAAGGCATCATAAAATTATCAGCGATAACAATTTTGCAATCAATAAAAGCCGCCTGAAACTGAATATTGCATATCAGAATAATTTAAGAAAGGAATTTGGAAATCCGGAAGATGAGGAAGAAACAGAATTATTCTTTGACCTGAAAACTTTTAATTACAACCTGCAATTTGTGTTACCGGAAATGAAGGAATGGCATTCAACGCTGGGGCTAAGCGGAATGTACCAGCAAAATAGTAACAGGGGAGAAGAAGCAATCATTCCGGCTTATAATTTTTTTGATATTGGCGGATTCATTTATGTACAAAGATTTTATGATAAGATAACGCTGAGCGGAGGTGCAAGATTTGATAGCCGTTCTGTAAATTCAAAAGAGTTATTTGATGGCGCTGATCTGAAATTTGCTGCTTTCTCCAGATCCTTTTCCAATATTTCCGGAAGTTTTGGGATCAGTTATGAAGTTGATAAATATCTTACACTCAAAGCCAATATTGCCAGGGGATTCAGGGCCCCGTCTCTGGCTGAATTGGCAAGTAATGGCGCACATGAAGGAACCAACCGGTATGAGTATGGAGACAAAAATTTAAATTCGGAGACTACCGGTCAGTTTGATGCAGGCTTTAATGTGGAATATGAGCATTTCAGTCTTGGCTTGAATTCCTTTTATAACAGGGTAAATGATTTTATTTTCTATCGGAAACTTGAATCAAGATTTGGCGGCGACTCCCTGGTGAATGTAAACGGAGAGGACCTGATGGCTTTTAAATTTGAACAGGTGGATGCAACGCTTAAAGGATTTGAATTAAACCTGGATATACACCCACATCCTTTTCACTGGTTGCATGTAGAAAATACCGTCTCCTTTGTACGTGGAAAGTTTACTGAAAAAATCGGAGGTACGGACAACCTTCCGCTAATACCAGCAACCAGGTTATTAAGTGAGCTCAGGGCAAATTTTAAGAAGTCTGGCAACACTTTACGAAACCTTTATTTTAAACTTGAATCAGATAGAAATTTTAAACAGAACAAACCTTTTCTTGCATATGATACGGAAACTACGACAGATGCTTATACTTTACTGAACATCGGACTGGGAGCAGATATTTCTAAAAATGATAAAACAATATTCAGCATACACCTGGCTGCCATGAACCTGGCAAACACTACTTACCAGAATCATTTAAGCAGGTTGAAATATACAGATGAGAACCTGGTTACAAGAAGAAGCGGTGTGTTTAATATGGGAAGAAATTTTTCAGTGAAAGTGAATGTACCACTTGATTTTTCGAATAAGTAAATGATCAATAACTTTAGAAATGGAAATTACTTTCAACACACCTGCTTTACTGTTTCCAGCCATCAGTTTGTTGTTACTGGCATATACCAACCGTTATCTTGCCTTAGCCAACCTGATCAGAAAATTACATGATGAATATATGAGAGGAGAAAAAAATCATTTGTTACTGAAGCAAATCAGGATTCTGCGTGTAAGGATCAATCTGGTAAGACAGATGCAATCATTAAGTGTACTGAGTTTTCTTTGCTGTGTTATTACAATGTATGGTGTGTATATGCAATGGGAACTGGCAGTAAAGTATGTTTTTGCTTTAAGTTTATTAAGCCTGCTGGCTTCATTGATTATTTCATTGGTAGAAATAACACAAAGCACAAAAGCACTGGAGCTGGAAATAAGTGACATGGAAGAATTGGAAAACACAAACTTTTTTAAAGAAGTATGGAAAGGGAAAGAAGAAAATAAAAAGTAAAAATTAATTTCAAAAACAGTTTGCAAGGCAACCTAAATCTGGTTGCTGATCTTTAATACCGATCGCCAGCTTCCCCCGTTTAAAACTTCTATAAGCCCGTTGGATCTCAATATTTGTCTTGCGGTTCTGCTTCTCATTCCTGATTCACAACAAAGGATTATCGTGTTATTCATTCCTTTTATCCTGGCAATATTTGTGGCAATCCTGTCTACCGGAATATTTACGGAACCCGGTACTTTGCCCTGGTCATACTCATGGGGTGTCCTTACATCAATTATAACAGCGCCATTTCTAAGCGCCTCCTTAATTTTATTTTTTCCAAAACCAAATAAAAAACCAAACATAATTTTAAATTTAAGCAACAACCGTCAGCTTTTTCCTTTCACCAATCTGCTGACGCCACATGGCATAATATAAACCTTTTTCTTCCAAAAGTTTTTCATGGCTTCCGGTTTCTACGATATCTCCTTTTTCCAGTACATAAATTCTTTCTGCATGCATGATAGTAGAAAGCCGGTGAGCAATCAGGATGGTAATCTGTCTTCCCATTGCAGAAACATTTCTCATGGTAGCCGTGATTTCTTCTTCTGTCAAAGAATCAAGTGAAGAGGTAGCTTCATCAAAAATCAAAAGTTTAGGATCTCTTAATAAGGCCCTGGCTATTGATAATCGTTGTTTTTCGCCACCGGATAATTTTAATCCGCCTTCCCCGATCATCGTATCCAAACCTTTTTCCGCACGAGCCAATAAATTCTGACAGGCAGCTTTTCTTAATACTTCCTGCAATTGTTCTTCAGTCGCGTTTGTATTTACAAAAACAAGGTTTTCTTTTATTGAGCCTGAAAAAAGTTGCGTATCCTGTGTTACAAATCCGATCTGGTTACGCAGATCATCAAAATTGATATTGTTTTCATCTTTTCCGTTGTAAAGAATTTTTCCTTTCTGTGGCCGGTATAAACCAACAAGCAATTTCATCATAGTTGTTTTGCCGGAACCGGATGGTCCTACAAAAGCAACAGTTTCCCCGGTTTTTACTTTAAAGCTGATATTGTTAATGGCATGTTGTGTTGCTGTCTGGTGTTTGAACTGTACATTATTAAATTCCAGTTCTTCTATGGGACCAAGATGTAAAGGATTTGCAGGCTGTGTTTCCGGGGCTTTTTTCATCAGGTTATCAAAATTTTCTAAAGAAGCCTGCGCTTCACGGTATGCCAGTATGATATTGCCGATCTCCTGTAATGGTCCAAAAACAAAAAATGAAAAGATCTGCATGGTGACTAGCTGGCCGGCATCCATTGTTCCCCCGAAGATCAATAAGAGTAAAAGGAAAAGAATCACTTGTCTTAGGGTATTGACAAACGTGCCCTGTATAAAACTGATGCTTCTGATTCTTTTTACTTTAGTCAGTTCGAGTCCAAGAATCTTAAAAGTATTTTTATTCAATCTGCCAACTTCCTGTTCTGTCAAACCCAGACTTTTTACCAATTCAATATTTCTTAGTGATTCAGTAGTTGCTCCGGCAAGGGCATTGGTTTGGCCTACAATTAATTTTTGTATGGTTTTTACTTTTTTACTCAGCAAATTTGAAATAATAGTTAATAAAAATATTCCGCCAAAATAAATAACCGGTAATCTCCAATCAATACGGAAAGCATAAATAGCTACAAAAAGAATTCCGACGATAACCGGGAACAATACATTGATAAATAATGAAACAAATCTTTCTGTATCCGATCTTACCTTGGTTAAAATGCTCAGCGTTTCACCACTGCGGGCATCTTCAAATTCCTGGTAAGGAAGTTTCATGGCATGTTGCAAGCCCTGAGTAAATACTGTGGCACCAAATTTTTGGGTAATAACATTCAGAAAATAATCCTGGAAAGCCTTGGCAATACGACTAATCATAGCAACAGAAACGGAAGCGAGCAATAACCAAAGCACACCATAAAGCACTTCTTCTTTTCCGGCTTTATTGACGACAGTCGCTTTTAAATATAGAAAATCAATCCAGTTTGTATGGCCCGGCGGGGTTTGGATGGATTGGTGATAGTTTGCAAGGTTTACCAGTTTTCCGAAGATGATCGGATCAACCAAAGAGAATCCTATATTGATGGCAGCCAGAAATAATACCAAAACAACCAGCCATTTGAATGGCAATAAATAACGGAAAAGTATTTTCATAAATCTTTAAAAAATAATCAACGAATATACGAATCTGGCAGAGATGGCTGGCTTATGACCATATTTCAAAATGCTAGTCAGCAGTCAGGGAGTCTATTTCATTGGTAAAAGCAGATAACTGATTGAACAATTTATTGCGGGAAATATAACCTTTGATTTTCCCCGTACAATTCATATAGGCCAGTAAATTATCCGGATGAAAACTTATCGTTTGACTGAAATTTTTTAGTTTCCGGGCTCCTTCAAGTGTAACAGCATAGGCATGTGTACAATCATGAAAACCCGCTTTCGAAATATTATCAGTAAGCGGCTCTGCATAGAAATTTTTAAAAATTTTACCGGAGAGTTTTAATTGAGTGTGATGCGGAAAAATTGATTTAAAAAACCGATTCAATTTTTCTTTTTTTCCCAGCGATTCATTTTTTTCATATCCCATGTAAAATAACTCCCAGTCATCAGGCAAATCAGAAATGATAGTATTAAAATTTGAAAGATGTTCTGTTACCGGGAAAGCATCGTCTTCCAATATCATAGTTTTTGAAAACTTATTCTCGCTTATATAATTGTATATATCCATGTGCCCCAAAGAACAACAGAGCATGCCCAGTGACATCTCAGCCGGTCTTTTATAAAACCGGGAATATGCTTTTGTTGAATAATTCCCGCTATTTTTAAAAGACTCCAAAGAATTCTGCAGCTTGTCAGTGCCGTAAAAAAATTCATAATTCAATCCGTCAAACTTTTCTTTGATCGCTTCAATCCTGCTGGTAAGCCGTGGCAGGGTTAATACCAGTATTTTGTCAAAGTAATTATTGAATTGTTGAAAATGTTCTTTCATTGCAAAAGGGTACAGGTTTTTTATATTAGAGAAGATGATTAACTATATTCTGAAACATTTAATTATGACAGATTGTCCTTACTCAATATTATTTCCATGCCCAGATCATGTTTATTTTATCAGTTACGTTTTTGATTTTACAGGTATATCCTAAAGTTCTTAAAAATTCTACAACCCCATGTATATTATTTTTTTTATCATCCAGATCATGGGTTTCTACTACTATAAACGGAATATTTTTTATTAACGATAAAGGACTGTCATACAAAATACTGTATTCGCTTCCTTCACAATCAAGTTTTAATAAAGATATATAAGATAAATTTTCATTTTTATAGATTTCTTCCAACGTTGTGCAGGGAACTGTTATTGAATCATTATTGTTTTCAAAACCACGGATGATGGAAGAAGTATCAGTATAATCAGAGTTCTTGTTAAAAAAAATTTTCAAATTGTCCTGCATTTTACCAAGAACCGCTTTATTGGAGACATTGATCCTGTTCTTTGTAAAGGAATTTTGAATGATGTTCTTTTCCAAAATTGCAAAATTGTTTGGGAATGGTTCATAAGAATAAAATTTACAATCAGGTTGTTCCAGCAGCAGGCGAATCGGGAACATGCCGATATTGGCTCCAATATCAACCACAACTGAATTTGCAGGTAAATATTTTTTAAGCAATTCAATTGAATAGGCATCAGACATAAAAAATTCCTTGAAGACCCTCAAAGTTTCCTTAGGCACCGATAGCAGAATATCGTGTTTTCGCAAATGAAAATTTGTTATTGGAACTTCCCCCTTCCATTTATTTAAAAAATAAACTGGCCAATTCTTAACATGTTTAATAAGTGACCGGTATCTTGATAGGGAAGTTATATTCATTGAAAGAAAAAGAAATTATTTTATAGACAGGAATCTGCGAAAATCCGATTTTTATATTATAACGGAAAGTTTTTAATTTAACCGTTAAGCTCCCCAACCTTCCCTGTCCAGGCTTCTGTATTGAATGGCTTCAGCCAGATGCTCTGGTTTTATTTTTTCGCTGCCGGCTAAATCTGCAACCGTTCTTGAAACTTTTAAAATTCTGTCATAAGCTCTTGCGGATAGATTTAATTTCTCCATTGCTTTTTTCAATAAATTTTGAGAGACGCTATCTATCACACATATTTCTTTCAGCATCTTACTACTGATTTGTGCATTACAATATACTCCCGGATTGTTTTTATATCGCCCTGCCTGTATTTCTCTTGCGGCAACCACCCGTTCGCAAATTGTTTTTGATTTTTCAGACAATTTGGTTCCGGAAAGTTCATTAAAAGCAACAGGCGTTACTTCTACATGCAGATCAATGCGATCCAGCAAAGGCCCGGAAATTTTATTTAAATATTTCTGTACTGCACCAGGTGGGCAGGTACATTCTTTTTCAGGATGATTGAAAAATCCACAGGGGCATGGATTCATACTTGCGATCAGCATAAATGAAGCCGGAAAATCCAATGCGATCTTAGCCCTTGATATGGTTACTTTTCTTTCTTCCATGGGTTGACGCATGACTTCAAGTACCGTCCTTTTAAATTCCGGCAATTCATCTAAAAATAAAACACCGTTATGTGCCAATGAAATTTCTCCGGGTTGCGGATTGCCGCCGCCACCAACCAATGCCACATCAGAAATTGTATGATGCGGAGATCGGAAAGGACGTTTGGAAACCAAGGTTGAGTTTTCCGGAAGTTTGCCGGCAACGGAATGAATTTTTGTTGTTTCCAATGCTTCCTGCAATGAAAGTGGTGGAAGAATGGTTGGCAAACGTTTTGCCAGCATGGTTTTTCCGGCGCCTGGTGGGCCGATTAAAATGGCATTATGTCCGCCGGCAGCTGCTATTTCCAATGCCCTCTTTATATTTTCCTGACCTTTTACATCGGCAAAATCAATTTCATAATCGTATTGTGAATTATAAAATTCTTCCCTTGTATTTACAACTGTGGCTTCTAGTCCTGTCTCATTATTTTCAAAAAAATCAATTACCTCTTTAATATTTTCCACGCCATAGACCTGCAGGTTGTTTACCATGCCGGCTTCTTTTGCATTCACTTTCGGTAATATCAGTCCTTTGAATTCTTCTTTTCTTGCCTGTATGGCGATGGGCAAAGCGCCTTTGATGGGACGAAGCTCACCATCCAGGCTAAGCTCACCCATAATCACATATTTTTCCAGGGCTTCTTTATTTACCAGCTGTTCGGAAGCGGCAAGAATGCCAATAGCAATTGGGAGGTCAAAGGGGGTTCCGCTTTTTTTAATATCAGCAGGAGCGAGGTTCACCACAATTCTTGTTCTTGGCATTTGAAAGCCATGTGCTTTTATGGTGCTTTCTACCCTTTGTAAACTTTCCTTCACTGCATTATCTGGTAAACCAACAATTACTGTACCCACACCTGTGCTCATCCAGTTCACCTCTATGATAATGGTGATGGCTTCCACTCCGTAAACGGCACTGCCAAATGTCTTTACCAGCATAATTTGAAGGTAAAATAAATAATAAAAAACCCAACCTACCTGAAAGTAGTATAATTAATAAAGCAGGAGATTTTTTTTGTTATTATTATTTCTTGTAAATAGTTGTATGTGGGTAAAAGGTTTTCCATGAATGCCAAAACTCCTGTGAAGCCTGTACTGGTTTTAATTTTGCACCTTTTAGTTCTCCTTCGATACAGCGGCCATCATAATTCCAAAGAGATTGTGTATTCAAGTCTTTTAAACCATTAGTATCAATAACAAACCGGAGGTGAATATTATTTATTTGCCGGTTCCATACATGAAAAGAAATATTATCAGGCTCTGCAAAAAATATTAATGGAAGACCCGGCAGGGAATCATGAATAATATTATTACTGATAAGTTCATTCCAGTCATATGCTTTTGCAAAACCATTATTCTGAACACCCACTACCCATGATTTATGTTTCCATGATGAGCTGTCTCTTTTTTCAAGACCACTTTCAATTGTCCCATCATCAAAATTTGCAAGGTCATCATATTCTTTTTTGAAAAGGGAATCAGGCTGAAGAATGAGTGAGTTGGGATATTCCCGCAGCCAGGCCGCTAAAGTCATTTGTTGCGAAGGAATTTCTTCCAGTATTTTTCCTTTTAATGGTCCTGTTATTGCTTCACCAGTTACCTGACGCCACCAACTTTTCGTTGTTTTATCCTCAAACATTGCATTGAAATGATCCATGCCAACCAGCCGGAAATTTTCTTTTATTCCATTGACAAATGGGCTGAAGACCCGGCCAGTTCTGCAAACGGTACAATAAGTTACCATTATTGGTTGCCCTGACACAGTATCCTGAACCTGGTGATGATATCCGATGATCTCTATCGGGTAAGCTCTTGCTTCATCATTAATAATAATACCTACGATCAGTTTTTCAGGACTTACTTTATTTGTACGATAATCAACAAGGGTTTTATTGGTTGGCTGGTAAAACATTTTATCAGCCAGGAATTTAAAATTCACTAAATAGAAAATGCCTGAATACAATAACATGAAAAAGATAAATGTAATTTTTCCCCATTTTTTCCAACTTGTATATGCTTTGAATAATAAAAATGCAATCAGTAATAAAAGAGAAAGGCGAATAAGGAAAATATATTTATGAAGAAAATAAGCAGTGTTGATTGTATCAGCTTTCTGACTGCCCGGGAAAGGCATGATAAAATATACTCTTAAAAGTTCTGCAGTAAACAATACAAACATGCAAATGATCAAAAGCCATTTTCTCATAAAAATAATTTTGATTCAGATCTATAATTTTTCCAGCATATCTACCACCTTTTCCCTTTTCAATATTAAATAACCCAGCCGGTCATTGCTTACTCCTTCTTTTAACTGGTAACTGAATTCAAGCTGATCGTCATTGGCACTGGTTTCAAAATACCGGAAACTTATATTGGGATATTGTTTTAGTTCATCACCTATTTCATATAAGTGGGTAGATAATATAAACAATGATTTTTTTATTTTGATCAATCCCTGGATTACGGTAAGCGAACATTTCATGGCATCCTGTACATTCGTTCCTTTAAATAATTCATCGATCAGTACCAGCCATTTTTGACCATTATTTATTTTTACTACGGTGTTTTTTACCCGTTGTACTTCATTATAAAAATAACTTTCACCTTTGGCAATATTGTCCACTACATTAATATTGGTTAGTAGCCCGTCAAAGAGTGTCAGTTTCATTTCCCGGGCCGGAACACCCATACCAAGATGCGCAAGAAATACAGCCGAGCCAGCTGCTTTTATCAGGGTACTCTTTCCGGCCATATTCGCCCCGGTAAGAAAAAGAAAATTATGATCCGGATTCAGGTCAATATCGTATGCGACCGGTTTTTTTATCAGCAAATGATATAAGCCATTGCATATAATAAGCGGCTGCTCCTGGTCAATAAATTCCGGGAATTGCAGTTCATAAGTTTTCATTGCAGTTGCCATTGCATACCAGGCATCCAGCTTTCCGAAAATATCGATCAACTCCAGGGTTTCATTTTTGTAAGAATGATGTAAATGATATCCGAAATAAAGATATTGTGCAGGAGAAAAAATTTCACCTGATTTAACTGAAGCCAATTTTGCCAGCGGGGCTTCTTTCAATATTTGTTCTGCCCTTTGAATATCGAATTTAAAATAAGCAGGTAAATCGCTGTGTATAAAAAGAGAAGTAAGATCATTTATACCCTTATAAAAATCAATAGCATGTCCTACAGAATATTTTATCATCCTGTAGTCTTCTACACTAAAAGTTTTATACCACCATGAATTTATGGAGTGGGGATTTTGAGGGATTTGATCAAGATTATAGTCAAGGTATTTTTCAACGACGAGTAGTGTGCCATTGGATATTTCTGCCGGCCAGTCATGCAAATGCTCACCCAGGGTTCGGATAATAGTTTGTGTGCCCAGTATTTTTTTAAGGTCATGATGCGGCTCCGAAAAAAATCTTTTTAACCAGATTTTGCCGTAGGAAGTTCTGGTAAAATTCAGTTTATGAAAAATAGAAAATTCCTCTTCCTGGTGAAAGACGGAGATATCTGCATATGTTGTTTGGTCAAGATGCATTATGAATAAATTCCAAATAACAAATTACAAGCATCAATTAAATAAAAAAATACAAAAATCAAATGATATGTTTCAAAAAACAATTAATTCTCACTTAGCTTTTTCAAAATAGCATTGAAGATTAATTTTAATTCTATTGCTTCTTGTCTTAAATATTTTCTTTCTTCTTCCATTTCTGCTGATTTATCTGTTATAATTAATCTTAACCAATAAGCTGATTCTTTGGCTTCTTTTCTGCAAATTTTAATTTTCATCTTAAAATCTTTTTCTCCAAGATTTTCATTGGCTTCAATATAGTTAGCACCAGGTGAGCTGGAAGCTCTGATTAATTGGGAAGCATAAACATTATTAGCAGGATTCTTAGGCAATTTTAATGAAAAATCCCTGATTCGTTCTGCAAAAAGAGCTGTTCGTTCTTCTAAATCATATATTTTATTTTTTTCTTCCAATTGAATTTTATTTGGAATTTGTCATTTGTATTTTGGTGCTTACCGTTCGAACACTAGCCTTTGTCCTTTCTTAGATTCATTAAAGACCCCATTTTCATAAGCCAGATGACCACTGACAAAAGTATGTGTGATAATGGCTGGAAATTCGAAACCTTCAAATGGACTCCAGCCACATTTGTAAAGAATGTTTTGTTTTGAAACAACAGTTTTATTATTCAGATCAACCAAAACAAGATCGGCATGATACCCTTCACGGATATAGCCCCTTTCTTTAACCAGAAAACAATCAGCAACTGCATGGCTCATCTTTTCAGCAATTTTTTCAAGTGATATTTTCCCCTGTTTATAATAATGTAACATCAACAACAGAGGATGCTGTACAAGGGGCAAGCCTGCGGCCCCCTCCAAGCCTCCCCCAAAAGGGGAGGCTTGGCTATCCCACAAAGGCTCACCTGTTGAAATATTTTTATTGTTCGGAAATTTTTCTGTTAATAAATGTGGCGCATGATCTGTTGCAATCACATCAAGCCGGTCATCCAACAAAGCTTTCCATAATGCTTCTTTATTATGCGGAGCTTTGATTGCCGGATTACATTTGATCTGGTTTCCCAATCTTGCATAATCATCACTGGTAAAATGTAAATGATGAATACATACTTCTGCTGTGATCCTTTTTTCTTTCAGGGGCATCATATTGGAAAAAAGTTCCAATTCCTTTTCAGTTGAAATATGCAGGATGTGTAAACGGGTATTATACTTCTTGGCAATCTGGATAGCCAGTAAGGAAGATACATAACATGCTTCATCATCACGGATGATTGGATGATCAGCAGCCGTCAACTCACGATTCTGAAGTTTTATTTTTTCTAAATTCTGTTTAATTGTTCTTTCATCTTCACAATGAGTTGCTATCAGCACTTCACTTTCCCTGAAAATTTTGTCCAGGGTATTTGGATTATCCACCAGCATGTTTCCAGTAGAGGCACCCATAAAAATTTTTACACCACAAACATCTTTTCTTTTATCATTTGTCTTTAAAACTTCATCTGCATTATCATTTCCTGTGCCCATGAAAAATGAATAGTTGCCCAGAGAAGTATTTGCTGCAATTGTGTATTTTTCTTCCAGCAGCTCCTGCGTAAGTGCATTGGGGATCGTATTTGGCATTTCCATAAAACTGGTAACACCACCAGCTACAGCCGTTTTTGATTCAGTATAAATATTTGCTTTATGTGTAAGGCCGGGTTCACGGAAATGTACCTGGTCATCAATTGCACCCGGAAATAAATATTTTCCTTCGCCATTTATTTCTATGGAATTTGTATTATTTAGATTTATCCGGGGTTCGATTTTTTCTATTCTTCCCTGTTTAATTAAAATGTCTGTTGGGATAATTCTGCCTTCGTTGACAATCTGTACATTCTTAATCAGGTAATTTTGCATATCTTGTTCCTTGATTTTTAGATAAAAGCCAATACCCATGCAATTTAAACAAATTAACCCCCGTCCCCTAAAGGGGTGTTTTTTTATAGTGTTCAGTTTTTTGATTTCTGCAACTGAAAGTTCAGCACAGATCACTTACTTATCAACTTCAGCTAAAGAAAATATACTGGCAGAAAGATTTGAAATACTCGGACAATCCGATTCGATTCTTAATTTTTCCAAAACAAGACCCCTGAACCGAAAATATCTCATTGCCGGTATTAACTCATTCATAAAAAACAATTCAGGTTATAGCTTATCAAAAACGGATGAGTATAACCTGCAAAGTGTGTATATGAATAACCTGGAGTACTTGCCTGAGGATCTGCAGAAAAATTTTAAAAGTAAAAAGCCTATTGCTAAAAATTTCTATACTTCACCTGTCAATCTTTACGAAGTACATGTAAAAGATTTTGACCTTGTCATCAATCCGCTTATTCAGTTTCAGTATTCTTCGGAGCAGGATAATAATGAATCGGTTTTTCTGAATTCGAGAGGAGTAGCTATAAGGGGAAGAATAGCCAACAAGATCGGGTTTGCTGCTTCCATCCTGGATAACCAGGAAAGAGACCCGCTCTATGTACAGGATTGGGAAAACAAATACAAGTCAGTTCCCGGAGCAGGATATTATAAAAATTTTAAAGGCTCCGGTTTTGATTATTTTGATGCCAGGGGTTATTTCACTTTTAATGTTACAAAATATATAGATGTTGCATTTGGCTATGACCGCAATTTTATTGGGAATGGCTATCGGAGTTTGTTGTTAAGCGATTTTAGCAATAACACACTTTTTTTGAAAATGAATACGCGGATCTGGAAATTTAATTACCAGAACTTGTTTATGGAACTGCATACAGCAGAACCCCGTGGTCCGGATCGCTTATTGCCAAAAAAATATGCCGTCTTTCATCACCTGGATGTGAATGTGACTAAAAATCTGAATATTGGATTGTTTGAAGGTGTGATGTTTGGACGTAGCAACCGTTTTGAAATTGGCTATTTGAACCCGGTTATTTTTTACAGATCGGCTGAACAACAAAACGGAAGCTTTGACAATTCAGTAGCCGGATTCGACATTAAATTAAATGCATTCAAACAATTTCAGTTTTACGGGCAATTTTTACTGGATGAATTTAACCTGACTGAGATCAGGAAGAGTAATGGCTGGTGGGCAAATAAATGGGGGGCACAGCTTGGCGCTAAATATATAGATGCATTTGGAATAAAAAATCTTGACCTTCAACTGGAGCATAACCGTGTACGGCCTTTTACTTATTCTCATCGGGATTCTGTAGCAAATTATACGCACTACAACCAACCGCTTGCTCATCCGCTGGGAGCCAACTTCACTGAACTCATTGGAATTTTACGTTACCAGCCATCGCCGAGATGGACCCTAACCGGAAAGATCATGTCATGGAACCAGGGTATTGATTCCGGTGCCCGCAATCACGGCAGCAATATATTTTTACCCAACAGGCCTCCATACCGTGTAGGCGATTATGGCTATAATCAGAACATTGGCCTGCTTGCAAAAACAGCATTTGCCTCATTCCTGCTTTCATACGAATTGAAACAAAATTTGTTTATTGAAGCATCTGCTATGTACAGGAAGTTTGATGTGCCTGGCAGAACCAGTTTATCCAATAACACAACTGTAATCTCATTTGGCATCCGTTGGAATATACACAGAAGGTTGTTTGAGTTTTAGAAAAACCTCCAAATAAGCGGATAGCATCGAAACAGGAATTCATGTTTTTATTTAGCTAAATCTGTGTGTTGGCACTATTTATTTACACAAAACTTTCATCATTACACTTAAATGCATCCATTTTGATGGAATTTTCATCATTAAACCAGCAAGTTTAAAACCATATTATTCTTAAATTGGGGGATTAAAAATACATTCATGATCAGACTTACTTTAAGTACAATTGCTGTATTCATTTCTATTTCTTTTTTTGCACAGACTTCCGTCGTACCGGGAGATAATCTTCAGCGGCCAAAATTGGTAGTTGGGATTGTAGTAGATCAAATGCGCTGGGATTTTCTTTACCGTTATTATGACCGCTATCTGGCAGATGGAGGCTTTAAAAGAATGCTTAACCAGGGATTTTCCTGTGAGAATACATTGATTCCTTATTCTCCTGCCGTTACAGCACCCGGCCATGCATCTATTTATACCGGAACAGTGCCGGCCATACATGGAATTGCCGGAAATCTTTGGTGGGACAATGCAGAACAAAGAGAAGTTTATTGTACTGAAGACAAGTCTGTACAATCAGTAGGCACCAGCTCAGCATCGGGTTTGCAAAGTCCACGTAATATGAAGGTTTCTACAATTTGTGATGAATTGAAACTTGCTACAAATTTTAAAAGCAAGGTGATTGGTATCTCTATTAAAGACAGGGGAGGGATTCTGCCGGCTGGACATTCAGCTAATGCTGCCTATTGGTATGAAAGCGGCACCGGCAACTGGATCTCTTCTACTTACTATATGACCGACCTTCCTAAATGGGCACATGATTTTAATGGAAAAAAACTGGTAGATAAGTATTATGCAAAGGGATGGAATACTTTATACCCGATAGCAACATATGCACAAAGTACAGCCGATGATAAGCCTTACGAAAGTAAAGGTATCGGCAACGGCTTTCCTTATGATTTAAACAGGTTCATGGGTAAAAACTATAGTGTGATTCCTGCTACACCGCATGGAAATACATTAACAATTGAAATGGCAAAAGCTGCCATTGAAGGAGAGGGGTTGGGTGCAGATGCAATTACGGATTTTCTGGCAGTCAGCTTTTCTTCACCCGATTATATCGGCCATAGCTTTGGCCCTAATTCTATTGAACAGGAAGATGATTTTTTACGACTGGATCAGGAGCTAGGTGAATTTTTAACTTACCTGGATACAAAGGTTGGATCCGGTCAATATACTTTGTTCTTATCAGCGGATCATGGTGTAGCTCATGTTCCTGCATTTATGAAGGAGAATAAATTGCCGGCAGGAAGTTTTAATGAAGGAGCTGTTCTGGAAAAACTAAACCAGCAATTAAAAGACAAATTTGGCAAAAGCGACCTTGCCTTATTGATCTCCAATTCTCAGCTATCACTGAATAATAAAGTACTTAATGACTCAAAATTAAAACGTGACGATGTGATCAAATGGTGTATTGATTTTCTGTCAATCCAGGAAGGAGTTGCCAGAGTTTTTGAAATAAGTAAAATAATGGAAACTCCACTGCCTTCTAAAATAAAAGAAATGCTGGTAAGCGGGTACTATCCGCAACGTGGGGGCGATATTCAGCTTATATTACATCCAGGCTGGATCGAAGGTTTTCCAACTACCGGAACCACCCACGGCCTCTGGAGCCCCTATGATACACATATACCCCTGCTTTGGTATGGATGGGGAATTAATAAAGGCAAAACAAACAGGGAAACTTATATGACGGATATAGCTCCAACGCTTGCAGCTTTATTAAAAATCCAAATGCCAAACGGAAGTATTGGAAAAGTGATCATCGAAGTGATAAAATAATTTAACCGTACCGGATAAGAATTTGTTTTAATAGATAATAGTTGGTTAATTTCATTAAATTCAAAAAATTTACTGTTTATGAAAAAAATATTTTATTTCCTCTGTTTACTCTTTTTCGTTAATCCGCTTTCCATTAGTGCACAAAAAATAGATAAAGTAAAATTTTTTGAAGAAGAGTCAATCATAGAAGCTACGCTTGAAATGGACATGAAAGATCTTTTGGGGAAAAAAGCAAAAGAAAGATTTTTGCCTGCCACGTTTACAATGAATCTGGATGGAGGTAGCATCACAGAAAAAATCACCGCTTCAGCAAGAGGTAATTTTAGAAGAGAGCAATGCTATATGCCGGGGCTAAAACTAAAATTTAATGTGGATAGTAATAACCGGACCAGTAAACTGAAAGAACTTAAATTAACAAACGGGTGCAATACAAATGAGGATGCCGGCCAGTTAGTAGTTAAAGAATTCCTGGTTTATAAAATATACAACCTGCTTACCGACAAAAGCCTGCGGGTACGTTTATTAAAATTAAATTTTAAAGATGTTGCAGGCAAAAGAAAACCATATACCCAGATGGCATTCTTTATTGAGGATATTGATGAAATGGCAAAAAGAAATGGAATGATCGAGATCGAGGGTACTACATTTGGAACGGAAGTTACCAACAGAGATCATATGACCCTGATTACGCTGTTTCAATACTTCATCGGAAACACAGATTGGTCTGTTCCTGCTTACCATAATATAAAGTTGATAGGCCCCAAAGATGATAATAGTACAAGGCCTTATGTTGTAGCCTATGATTTTGATATTTGTGGTTTTGTAAACCCTCCCTATGCCACTGTTGATGAACAATTACAGGCATATATCACCACTGTGAGAGACAGATTGAATCGTGGATATGCCCGGACAATGGAAGAGTTAAAAGATGTTATTAAGGTTTTCAATGATAAAAAATCCCAAATCTATGACCTGGTGAATAAGAATGAATACTTAACAGCAAAGTCGAAATCATCAACCATTTCTTATATGGATGATTTTTACAAAATCATCAATGATGACAGGGAAGTTAAAAAAGTTTTCATTGAAGGTGCAAGGGGACAATGATCATTACCCTTCGAGATGAATGGAGAAAACGATCATTCTGGATTGAATTCGATCAATCACATTTGAGTATTTCAGGCTCTCATCCCGGCTATGAATATTCCGGATACCGTTACTTAATTTTATTTCCGGCGAAAGAATAAAACTCGGGAAGTAAAAATTAAAACCCATTCCTAATTCAATGCCATAATCTGATTTTTCAAGTTTTACAAGGTCTTCTGCTCTCCGGGCACGGGCATTTGCAGCTAAATCCAAATCGGTTTTTGCACCCGCCATCATATACACCCTGAAATTTCCAATCCGGTCACTGTTAAATTTTATCTGAAATGGTAATGTGAAAATAACTGACTCTACTTTTTTGGTTACATCTATACCATCGAGCGGGTCGTTGTATTTTAATTTGTAAAAAATACTTCTTTCTGTAAATACCAGTTGAGGATTTATTCTTGCTTCAAACCTATTGCTGAGTTTTGTAGTAGCACTCAGGCCCAGGGCAAATCCGCCTGCATTTAAAGGTTCTGTCACCAGTACTGAATCATACATTAAAAAACGAGAATGGTGTTCCATTTGAAAACGGGCAACATTTCCACCCAAAGTGATCCCGAAATAATAAGATTTAGCATCGTGATCAGTTTGATAAAGTTCCCTTTGAGCAAAAACAGAAGTGCAGGAGAAAATAAACAGGAAATGTATTAAAACAAAACTTGCCGTCTTTATTTCTTTCTTCCCTTGTATATGCAACATATTCCAAAACTTAACGGGTTATAGTCGGTATCGGAAAACCCAACCCGGTCTAAAATATTTACGAATTCAAGGCGATCCGGAAAAGCATTAGAAGACTTGTTAAGATACTGGTAAGCTTCTTTATTTTGCCTGAACCAACGGGCTACTTCAGGCGCCACTATTCCCATGTATAGGTTGTACAGACTCTTAATTCCAGATTTTGGTTTTGAAAACTCAAGAATAACCAGACTTCCTCCGGGTTTCAATACCCTGAGCATTTCTTTCAAACCATTTTCAAGATTTTCGAAATTCCGAACGCCAAAAGCCGCCATTACCGCATCAAACGAATTGTCAGGAAAGTTTATTGCCTCTCCGTCACCTTTTAGCAATTCAATTTTATCCGTAAATCCTTCTTTTTCAACCTTTTTTCGGCCTATTCCGAGCATCTCAGCTGAAAGATCAATTCCTGTTATCTTTTCAGGGTTTAATAAACGGCAAGTCAGGATCGACATATCAGCCGTACCTGTAGCCATATCGAGTATTGTTTTTGGGTTATCTTTTTTAAGCAATCGGATTGTTTTTTTTCTCCAGGCCATATCTATACCTGCTGAAAAAAACCGATTCATAAAATCATACTTACCTGCTAAACTATCAAACATTTCTTCCACCTGTTGCTTTTTTGCTTTTTCTGTGGAAAATGGTTTGATCTGATCATGTGGTTGAGGGTTGCTCATAGAGTCTGCGAAGGTAAGGCAGTTGCAGATTATGATTTCTTTCCAGACAAGTCCCTTCTTAGTGTTTTTATGGACAAAGTGTATTTAATCCGGGAGGAGACTCGTCAGGGAAGAATGATTGACTCGGTTTCTCATCTGAGAATTAAACTTTCGTTGCGACGCTCCGTTTTACTTTCAGATTTTTTATCATCAGCTTTTACGCCTGGTTAAACAGGCTGGCATCAATGAATGGCTGAATTCTTAATCTTTGTCCAGTTGCTTTAAAAATGGCATTGGAAACAGCGCCGCCGGTTGGTGGCAATGCCGGTTCACCCAATCCGGTCGGGTCAATTCCATTATCAACAAAATGAGCTTCAATTTCAGGAATTTCTTTCATTCTGATTAACCGGTAGGTTGTAAAATTATCCTGCTCGGGTTTGCCATCTTTAAAACTCAGTTTGCCAAACATGGCATGACCATAACCATCTGTAATGCCGCCCATCACCTGCTGTAAAGCACCGCTTTTATTAATGACAATACCACAATCAGCCACAGCATAAATTTTTTGTACAACGGGTTTTTTATCTTTCAATACTACTTCAGCTACCTGTGCAACATAAGAATTATGAGAAAAATAAACACTGAATCCCTGGAACACTTCTTTCTTTTTCCCCCATCCTGATTTTTCAGCTGCCTGTTTGATCACTGTTTCCATCCGGTCTATATTATAATTGAAAGTGCCAACCGGTCTTGTTCTTGCTTTTTGTAAAAGATCTAACCTGAACTGCACCGGATCTTTACCAGCGGTTTGTGCTACTTCATCAATAAAGCTTTGTTCAGCAAAGGCCAAAAAATTGGTAACCGGTGCCCGCCATGCACCCGTTGTAATTGGCGATACATGATCAATACTTTCGATCAAAAGATTATCAACTGCACCTGATGGGAAATTATTTTCACGGGTTGAATTGCCTACGTTTATTCCGGCTCCCCTGAGTTTATAACCAATTAGGTTTCCTCCCGTATCAAGCGCCGCTTCAAAACGATATCGTACTGCAGGGCGATAACTACCACCGGTCATATCATCTTCTCTTGACCAGATAAGTTTCACCGGCTTTTTAATGATACTTGATAACTCAGCAGCTTCAGCTACATAATCGAACTTCAACCTTCTGCCAAAACCACCACCAAGCCTGGTAATAGTAACAGTGATTTTATCTTCCGGTATATTCAGCAGCTTTGAAACAGCTGTTCTTGCGCTGCCGGGAGTTTGTGTGGGCCCGATCAGTTCAACGGCATCTTCACGTACATCAGCAAAAAAGTTCATTGGCTCCATCGGACTATGGGGGAGGAAAGGACATTGAAACTCTGCTTTCACCACTTTAGCCGCATTTTGAAATGCAGCATCCACATCTCCGTCTTTTCTGCGAACAGTTGGCTTATCACTGTTCAGCATCGTTGCAAATAACTGGTCATGGTCTTTTGTACTTTCTATATTACCGTCTTTTTCATATTCTATTTTTAAAACTTTCCTTGCCTTCATCACTTCCCATGTTGATTTACCAACAACGGCCACATTGTTTTTGAACGTAACGACATCAATAATTCCGGGTAAAGCTTTAGCAGCGGCATCATCCACTGATTTTATTTTTGTTCCAAATGCCGGTGGCCGGTTGATCATTGCGATCACCATTCCTTCACGATAAAAATCCAAACCGAAAATTCCCTGGCCGGTAACTATTTTATTATTCTCCACATTTCTTACAGAACTGCCTATTAGTTTAAATTCTTTCGGATTTTTTAGCGGCACCTCAACTGGAGTAGCCAGTTTAGATGCTGCATCAGCTAATTCACCATAACTAAGTTTATTACCTGTTTTTGTGTGTATCACAAAACTGTTGCTAGCCGTGCATTCACTTATGTCAACATTCCATTGTTTAGCGGCAGCGGTTATCAGCATGGCCCTTGCAGTAGCTCCGGCGGCCCGCAATCTTTTCCATGAATGTGGAATAGCACCACTTCCCCCGGTCAGCTGGCGATCAAATTTCTTTGCATCAAACGGAGCCTGCAAAGATTTTACTTTGCTCCAGTCTGCATCTAATTCCTCGGCAACTATCATAGGGAATGAGGTCATGATATTCTGACCAAGTTCCGGATTGGGAGACAGAATAGTGATCGTTCCGTCTGTAGCAATGGATAAATAACTATTAAAATTCAGATCGCCGGCAAAACTTGATTTCGAAATGAAAGCAGCAGAACCAATTTCCTCGCCGAAAAGATTAAAACCGAGTATCAATCCGCCGCTGGTTAAAGAAGTAATTTTTAAAAAATTTCTTCTGCTTGTTTTATTCAGAGTTTCCATTATCAAAGATTTTAAATACTTACAGATTTAATAGCTTCTCGAATTCGATGATAGGCAGCGCAACGGCAGATATTGCCATGCATGGCCTCACTAATTTGTTCGTCAGTTGGCTTAGGCGTTCGTTTAAGCAATGCAGCGGCGGTCATTATTTGTCCCGCCTGGCAATAACCACATTGCGGCACATCTACTTCGTCCCAGGCCCGCTGCAAAGGATGATCACCTTTTTCCGACAGGCCTTCAATTGTTACAATCTTCGCAGTTCTTATTCCGGCAATTGGTAATGTACAAGAACGGACAGGATTGCCATTCAGGTGTACTGTGCATGCTCCACATTGTCCGACACCACAACCGTATTTGGCGCCAACTAAACCGAGATTATCCCGAAGCACCCATAGCAGGGGAGTATCCTGAGCTACATCAACCTGTTTGTCTTTACCGTTGATGTTAATAGTGAATATAGCCATGATGAATTGATTTTATTCTTTGCTTGAAGTTACATAAAAATAAAACCTGACTATTCCGGGATTTAATTTTTTTACAAGCGGCAGTAATTCTGTTCGACTTGATTTGCTCCGAAGGAGTGCCTTCGGCACGACGCTCAGTTTGACTTTCTTAATTCTTATCATCTAATTCTCGTCCCTTATCTTGCATGCTGAATGGAGATCAGAGAAGCGAAATATGTCATTAGCAGCCCTTCAGTAGATAAATGTCCTGCAGGGGACCGGCCAGAATATGCTTTTATAGGCAGAAGTAATGTGGGCAAGTCTTCATTGATAAACATGATCTGTAATAAAAAGGAACTGGCAAAAATTTCTTCTTCACCCGGGAAAACCCAGTTGATCAATCATTTTGAAATAAAATCCGGTAAAAATTCCAGTTGGTACCTTGTTGACCTTCCCGGTTATGGTTTTGCAATCGTATCACAAAAACAACGTAAGAACTGGGAGAAAATGATTGACGGTTATATCCGGAGCAGGGAAAATCTTGTGAACCTTTTTGTTTTGGTGGATAGCCGTCATTCACCACAAAACATCGATATAGATTTTGTAAACAGGCTGGGCGAATGGCAAATCCCTTTTTCAATTGTATTTACAAAAACAGACAAAAACAAGCCAGCAGTGACGCCAAGAAATATTAAAGCATTTATGGCTAAACTAAGCAGTACCTGGACAGTACTGCCACCCTATTTTGTTTCTTCTGCAGTAAAAAATATCGGAAGAAAAGAAATCCTGGATTTTATAAATGATCTGAATAAAAAAATAAAAGATCAGGTCTCGTAAAAATACAGTCAGACTGATTAGTCTAAAATAAAAATAAACAGTTATCTTGCAACTGAATACGTGTTACCAGATGAAAAAAATCTTATCTGAAAAGAACATTGCATCTGTTTTGTTTGCAATAGCATTAATAGTTTTTTCTTTTGCCCATGAGGATTCAAAAAAAAGGAGCACAAACTATAATACTGCCATACCTTCAATTTCTATAAATATTTCTTCAGACCAATTAGCAGCTAACAAAGAAGAATCTCAGAAAAATTTAATACCTGTCAATACTATTATTCAGCAATAGTACCAGTTCATTTTATCAGATTTAAAAAAGACAGTTCCCGAAGGAATATTGTTGTCTGAAGTTTAATTCACAACTTTATTAGCACAACTGCTGCTTGCAAAAGCTTCTGGTTTTGCTTTAAAGGCAAACCCCATACCTAAGATATATCCCATGGCTTCTTTTAAAGCATCATTACTTTTGAAATGCGGGTTTGTATTGATGTCAGCATGTACTTCCATATCTACATCGTAAACAGTAAATAAATTACACAATTCATAAGCGATCTCAATACTTTTAGCTACTTCCATCAGCATACGTTCCTTAATAGTGAATTGCTGTTTTGTTTTTTCATTATGAATAAACATAAAGCCCCCATGACCTTCTCTTAAAAAAACGATGACGGTAGCAAATTCAGTTTCCTGGCCTTTCACCTGTGAGTCAGTGCCAATACAGACCTTTAAACGGAAGCCGGCAGCGGTTTCACGTTTAATTGCATTTTCAACCGCTAATAAAATGGGAGTGTCAATTGTTTCTCCGTTAAACTTTCTCCAACGCATATAAAAAGAGGTTTTTCTAAATTATAGAAAAACCTCTTAATCTCCAAAGGGGGTAGGGATTATGCTGAAGTATTTGTATTAATTCCTGACAAATTTTTCTGACCACACATTTTCATCCCGGATAAACCGGATGATATAAAATCCTTGTGTTATATTTCCTGTGTTTATATTGTTAGTGCCATTTGTAACTGATCCCAGCCTTAACAATCTTCCACTTAGATCCAGGATCTGGTATTGAAAAATTCCGGGGCTCGATACTGAAATATTTGAACCTGAAATTAAATTTCCAATTAGTTGCGGTCTTGAAGACCGTCCTCTTAGTTCTGTTTTCTTTTCCAGATTAACCTTTTCTTGTAAATAAGTACCTTTTAGTGAATAGGAGCCAAGGCTGGCATATTCAGGAGCATAAATATTCCCTTTACCTTCCACTCTCAGGTAATAAGTTCCTTTGTTTAAAATGGTGTCTATAATTGAACTCAGTATCGATCCGGGATTGTATGTTCCTAATAATTTAAAAGAAGCATCCAGAAATTCTATTTGTAAGTCAAGGTCCGAACCAGCATTTCCGGTTCCTACATTATATGGAATTGCATTTAACTGAAATTTTCCTTCATCCGCGATATTGAATTTGAACAGGTCCTTATCTTCTGATCTTTCAATTACTCCGTTAATTTCGAATTGATCATTTTTGAATTCAAGAATGGAAGCCGAAATAAAATTATCCGAATGATCATCTTCTCTGAATCCAATTCCGTTTTTATTACTTGTAATTATACTTAAGTCTGATTGAAATTTATCACAACCCTGGGTAGTTGGGCCATTGTGCCAAAGCGTCATATTCTGGTTATAGCTGGCACCCATTATTGGAGCCCAGCCAATTTCTCCAGTACCCTGTCCCCAATTATAATCTGAAATTTTTTTGCAATCCTTATCATAAGCACTTTGATGCCTTAATCCCAATGTATGCCCTGCCTCATGTGAAACTGACTCGGCTATATTCTTTATACTGAAGTTAAATAAGGAACTGAAGACAAATGCAGGTGTATTATCGCCCCAGACAAACGAATTTATAAAAGCTACGCCTCCGGCACCCGATCCATACCAATCATGTGTGGTAGTAATAATGATCTTGATCTTTTTATTGGCAGGAGCAGCATTGAAAGCTGTTTCATTCGTAGTTATATTCACATTAAATGGCCTGAAATCTTCTGCTACTCTGTTAAAAACTTCAGTGATCTGTGTATTATTTAATCCCGATGGCTTACAATTGATTTGTCCATTTACATTCCAGGATGTACCGGAAACTTCATGACCATCGAAGTCTAATAAAATAACAGCTGAAGCATTGGGGTAACTGCTATAAACCGGAACAAATTGGGACTTTGCCAGGCTAGCAGTAAATATAAACAGAACAGTAAAAGTAAATTGGTAAAAGTTTTTCATTACATTGATCAGGTATTCAGGATTGAAAAATAAGTTCAGTGGGTTATAATATTATTCATTAACCATGTCATTGAATCTTTTCTTCACAAAAGCATACTGGCCCTTTTCATTTGTTATTTCATAAACATCGTCATGGCGGAAACTCATAATTCTTCCGGAGAAATAATAACTGCCATCATCTTTGGTGATCTTTGAAAAAGTAAATGCAGCTCCTTCTATATTGCCGGATTTTATCACTACACTCTTTAAACTGTTATTCTCCTGTGTGTATACAGAGCTAATAATGCCCTGAAATAAAATTTCATCAGTTATTTGAACACTGACTTTTTTGCCAATTGGAAATTCGAGCAAGAATTCCAGATTACTGATTTTACAATTTAATCTTGAAGGAAGGTTTTTGAAAAGAACTGGCATGTTATTATCCGGTTCCCTTACAGGTAAATTTTTTTGGGCATATACTTTTATGTTACTGAATAAAAACAGCATACATAGTGCTCCAATTAAAAGGTTTTTCATTGGGTAAAATTTTATTTATACAGGACGGGTTCAATGCAATCTTTTCAAGCATTGCAGTTTTCAAGAGTGTACGGATTTTCACTAAATGTGATAATAATAAACGGGGTTGTATGCTTTTTATTTCAATGAATTATACGCTGAAATGATGTTTTTTTAATAAGTAGGAATACGGAAAAACGACCCGTATTTTTTCATAAGTGAATTTGATTAGTATTGGCCAGTGCTTAGCATTACCAGGGTACATGCATTCAACACTTCGATGCCTTTTTCTTTTGCCAAAGCAAAGAATTCTTCATTTTCAGCACCCGGATTAAAGATGATCCGTTTTGGATGGAGGGAGAGGAGATAAGAATAATATTCTTTTTGATGAGTGGGATTCAGATAGAGTGTTATGGTGTGTATTTTTTCAAAATTTATTTTCTCAGTTTCAATTGAAATTCCGGCTACAATAGTTTGTTTTTTTCCAATAGCTGCAACAGGATGATTATGTGAAACTAAACTATGCATTGCAAGGAAACTATATCTCGATGGATTAGCTGAGGCTCCAAGAATTAATGTCGCTTTCTTTTCTTTCATTCTATAAAACTAAGGCGAAAACCGGATATCAACTTCGTCCGGAAGATTGAAGTTTCAATATCCTGAAAGAAAAATTATTCGAAAATGAGTTATAGCATTCAGAATTCTTCTGGTTCTTTTTTAAACAGGTTAAAAAAAACTCCGGTTATTCCCATAATTGTTGCAATGAATCCAGAAATAACTGAGATTGTAATTAAAACGGAATAAATGGGATCATTTAAAATATAAAGCAGACCACTAAATAAAAGAACAAAGAGACTTTGATACAAAAACAAGTCAAAAATTTTTCCATAATGTTTCATAAGTAAATAGTTGTTCTTTATAAATATCAAGAACCATGCACATTTTGAAAATAAGGGAGATTAATATTAAAAATCAGTAGAAATACTTTGAAGGATTTTAAAGTAACAGTAAAGCTTCCAGGAAAAAACATCGAAAATCTCTTCATCATTCCTATAGGATTTTCCAGGTGATTTTAAAATGTTTGAAGGAATGCTGCACTTAAAGCGCAGCCAATACTAAGATGATCGAAGCTCATAGTTAGCTTCATATAATTACTTACATCAAATTCGCTGTTTCATCAATGCTGCATGAAACCATTATTCAACTTTCCGGAGTATTAATGATGGCTGTAAATTCATCAATATCCATCATACCCAGATTAGAAATGGTAAATGTATTTTCGAAAAATTTATGAGGCAGAAGTTTCTTACTTTTTGCTTACAAAAATAAGTAACGAAAATACCAGATCATGCCAAATCTGAATGACCGGCACATTTTTATTAAAAAATGCAAAAAAAATACTTTGTATAGAAGATGTTGTTATTTCAAAGCTCTTTGGGGCTCTTAACAAATAAATCCAGGAAGATACCCGCAATTCCCAAAACTGTTGCAATAATTGCAGAAATACTGGCAACAGTAAATAATTTCAAATAAATGGGGTCTTCCAAAATGTAAAGCAGAATTCCAAAAAAAGGGATAAATAGACTTTGGTATAAAAACAGATCAAAAATTTTACTGTAGTATTTCATAGGGTAAACAGTTAAGTTTTTTTATAAAACTAAAATGGATTGTTTTTATTTTAAAACAATATGAAATTATTTTTAAAACCGGTAGAATTACTTAGGCAGAAAAAAAATATCTGATGTACTTTGAAAAATTTCGTGGTAAATAAATGGAGATGATTATAGCATCATCCCTACAGGATTTTCTAAATATTTTTTAAAAGTTTGCAGGAAGGCAGCGCCTAAAGCACCATCAACACTGCGGTGATCGCAGCTCAGGGTTATTTTCATAAAATTACTTACGCCAAAACCATTATCTTTTTTTACCACTGTTTCTTTAATTCTGCCAACTGCCATAATACAACTGTCAGGTGGATTGATAATGGCGGTAAATTCATCAATATCCATCATACCCAGGTTGGATATTGTAAAAGTATTTCCGGAAAATTCGTGAGGTTGAAGTTTTTTGTTTTTAGCTTTTCCGGCAAGTTCTTTTGTTTCAGCAGCAATTTGCGGAAAGCTTTTCTGATCGGCAAAACGGACTACAGGTACTATCAGCCCGTCTTCAATAGCAACAGCTACGCCAATATGTATATGATGATAGCGGCGGATCTTATCACCTAACCAGGAAGCATTAACTGCCGGATGCTGGCGCAATGAAAGTGCTGCAGCTTTTACTACCATATCATTAAAACTGACTTTCACAGGGCTTACCTCATTTAACTGTGTACGGAAACTTATGGCATTGTCCATATTAATTTCCATAGTTAAGTAAAAATGAGGCGCAGAGAATTTACTTTCAGCTAACCGTTTTGCTATAATAGAACGAATCTGGCTATTAGGAATATCAGTATGGCCTTCTTCCCCGGAAACAGGAGCAAAAACAGGTGTAAGTTTAGCGACATTTGGTTGTTGGCCAGTAGATGCTTTTGATGGATCAAAACTGTCAATATCTGATTTTACTACCCTTCCGCCATCACCGCTTCCGGGTACATTTTTGATATCAATACCTTTTTCTTTTGCAATTCTCCTGGCTAAAGGAGAAGCTTTAACCCGGCCATTTTCTTCAGCTTTTGAAGTTTGGGTAGAAACAGTTGCTTGTGCTGCAGCTACAGGAATTTCTTTTTTAGTTTGAATGGATGGTTCCGGTTCTTTATTTGCAGAGACTCCGGCTTTAGATGCAGCCACAATTTCATCCACATTCACTTTTCCTTTCTCGCCAATAATACAAAGAAGATCATTCACCTGAATTTTTTCTCCCTGCTTTGCACCGGTATATAATAAAGTTCCATTCTTATAGCTTTCCAATTCCATAGTGGCTTTGTCCGTTTCTATCTCAGCAAGAATCTCACCCTTTTTAACAGTGTCACCAACATTCTTATGCCAGGAGGCTATCACGCCTTCAGTCATTGTATCACTAAGCCTTGGCATTAATACAACTTCTTCCATTTTACTAATATCAACTGAAGTAGTAGTTGCTGTTTCTGATTTGGTTTCAGATTTAGTAGTCGTAGTTGCTTCAGGAGTTGTTGCAGGAGCTGAGGTACTCTGATTTTGCAGTAATGCTGAAATATCTTCACCCGGAGTACCAATAATGGCCAAAAGATCATTTACCTGAAGTTTTCCACCTTTCTCACTTCCGATATGCAATAATGTACCATCCTTATAGCTTTCCAGTTCCATGGTAGCTTTATCTGTATCTACTTCTGCCAGCAGGTCACCTTTCTTCACATTATCACCAACTTTCTTATGCCATTCGGCAATCACTCCTTCTGTCATAGTATCACTCAAACGGGGCATTAAAATAACTTCAGCCATATCGGGTTCAAATTTGTGCGCCGAAATTACGGAAAATGAAGATAAAAGAAGGCCGAATAAGTACAGAAAGGTTGTAATTAACCTATTCAGCTTTTATCACTATAAAAGTTTTTAAAGATTTTGGATTTTAGCAGCGTAATTAGGGAGAAATTGAATTAAATCGGCCAATAGTATCAACTAAAGGATGAAAGTATTTCTAATAATCCAGCTCAAGCCTTAACCTGTCTTTCAATTCTTTCACCAAAGGGTATTGTTCTGTCATTTTTAAAAATTGTTCCCGGGAAGTAAGGGGTGTATCCGCCGGAATTCTTTGTTCCTGATTTTCCACCATCACGATATAAAACTGCAGAAGATTATTCTGCAGCTTTTCACGTAAGTATTGTGAAGCTTTTTGACCATTTTGTTCTATGAATCTTAATTGAATATTGTTTGACACCAGTGCAATAAAACTATTCTCGTCCTGGATGCTTAGTTCTGCCATTTCAAAATTAGTAGCTGCCGGGCTTTTTTCTCCTTTTAATAACGTTACATATTCATCCCAGGCTGATTGTAAAGATTCCAATTCCAGGGGCTTGTTCAAAGGCCCGTTATTATTTCCATTGGCGCTATTCCCGATAACTTGTTTACGGATTTTATTTAATGCAGTAAGTTTTGTAGTAACCGATTTTCCTTTTCCCTGTAAATCTTTTTCAATTTTTGGTTCCTCTACTGAAGATTCAACCAGCGTTTCTATAATAAGTTTTGCAGCAGGTTTTTCGATGAAATGGTGAGCTGCTTTCTTTACATCTTTTTTATTTCGAACTTCGTAAGGAATGATATTTCTGAAGGCAAGAGATTTTGCAGAATCAATTACTTTTTTTTTACTTGTTCCG
>CAZOOT010000019.1:0-3613 GCA_964581455.1 uncultured Chitinophaga sp.
AAAAACAAAAACAAGCAGCATAAATTTTTCAGATCCCATCTTTTTTAATAATTGGTGGGATCTTTCTTTTTCATAATCAGTGAAAAAAAAAGCTCAAAGATTTTTCCAATTATCAAATTCCCTTACCTTTGCCTCCCCTAAGATTTTGGGGGTAGTTCTTTATTGCCTTGACCGCCATATTATCCGGAGAATAATCAATGGACAAAGGCGGGCTGAAGGAAATGCCACTTTAGCTCAGCTGGAAGCTTCCGTATGTTAATTTTTGGAAGAGGTCAGGTATTGTACAAAGTGGTTATATTTTTAAAATTGCCACTTTAGCTCAGCTGGTAGAGCAACTGATTTGTAATCAGTAGGTCGTTGGTTCGATTCCGACAAGTGGCTCCAGGAGTCAGATTCTATTTGATTTGAAATCAGTAGGTCGTTGGTTCCCTGCCCGACATAGTCATTCAGGCGGGATTCCGACAAGTGGCTCAGGAAGGGCAAGTAGTCAAGTGGCCAACGACGACAGACTGTAAATCTGTTCTCTTACGAGTTCGGTGGTTCGAATCCATCCTTGCCCACGATAGATCTTTAAATTATTAAGATAGAGTTTAGCAGCGGGAGTAGCTCATTTGGTAGAGCGATAGCCTTCCAAGCTATAGGTGGCGAGTTCGAGCCTCGTCTCCCGCTCTTGTTTAGACCAAAGTCAAATAGGTCGGATAGGTCATTTCTTATTTGACTTATGCAAAATAAACTGGCTTCAATGACTTAATCAGCCGTTGTAGCTCAGTGGTAGAGCACTTCCTTGGTAAGGAAGAGGTCAAGGGTTCAATTCCCTTCAACGGCTCTCTTCAATTGAATCAGGAATTGTGAAACCAAGGAGGCAAAACAAGAGTTAAGTTCATTGAAAAGTCAGGAAGAATAAAATCAGAACTAAATAAAAAGTTTTTAAACTGATGAATTGTTTGCTGACCAGAATTACAGAACGTAAAAGTGTGCGACGCAACAGAAGCTGAAAGTAGCAATGTTGCTGACTACATATATATTTAAATTGTATACACAACCTAAAAACGGATAACATGTCAAAAGAGACCTTTAAGCGGGATAAACCCCATCTGAACGTTGGAACCATTGGCCATATTGACCACGGTAAAACAACACTTACAGCAGCTATTACAACTATTCTTTCATCAAGAGGGTTGGCAACAGCAAAAAAATATGATGAAATTGATGCTGCTCCTGAAGAAAAGGAACGTGGTATCACCATTAATACTGCTCACGTTGAATACCAGTCAGAAACTCGTCACTACGCACACGTCGACATGCCAGGTCACGCCGACTACATCAAGAACATGATTACTGGTGCTGCTCAGATGGATGGAGCTATCCTGGTTGTAGCTGCAACTGATGGTCCTATGCCACAAACTAAAGAACACATTCTGCTTGCCCGTCAGGTAGGTGTTCCAAGCATGGTGGTTTTCATGAATAAAGTTGATCTAGTTGATGATCCAGAACTATTAGAATTAGTAGAAATGGAGATCCGTGAATTATTGACATTCTACGGATTTGATGGAGATAAAACACCAATCATTAAAGGATCTGCAACAGGTGCTTTAGCTGGTGAAGAAAAATGGTTGGCTGCAATTGATGAATTAATGGAAGCAGTAGATACTTATATTCCTTTACCTCCCCGCCCGGTTGATCTTCCATTCCTGATGAGTGTTGAAGATGTATTCTCAATCACAGGTCGTGGTACTGTGGCAACAGGTCGTATTGAAAGAGGTCGTGTAAAAGTGGGTGAAGGTGTTGAAATCGTTGGATTAATTCCAGAGCCACTTGTTTCAACAGTAACCGGAGTAGAAATGTTCCGTAAGTTATTGGATGAAGGAGAAGCTGGTGATAATGCAGGTCTGTTATTACGTGGTATTGAAAAGAAGGATATCCGCCGTGGAATGGTTATTTGTAAGCCAGGCTCTATTACTCCACATACTGAATTCAAGTGTGAAGTATACGTATTAAGTAAAGAAGAAGGCGGACGTCATACTCCATTCTTCCAGAAATATCGTCCTCAGTTCTATTTCAGAACTACTGATGTAACTGGAGAAGTAGAATTACCAGCAGGAACTGAAATGGTTATGCCAGGTGATAATTGTTCCCTGACAGTAAAACTGATTCAGCCGATTGCGATGGAGAAAGGATTGAAGTTTGCGATTCGTGAAGGTGGACGTACAGTAGGTGCCGGTCAGGTAACAGAGATTTTAAAATAAGAAACGCTAGAAGCCCTCTTTTAGGGGACTTTTAGAACAGTTTAATAAATTTGCAAAGTACTTAGGTGGAATATCCTAAGTGCTTTGTTCTTTAATCAAGTTCTTAATTATCCTTATCAATTGGAGAAATTATCCATTCAATTGAAAAAAGCTGATAAACGGGCATGGTGCAATGGTAGCATACGGGTCTCCAAAACCTTTGATCTGGGTTCGAATCCTAGTGCCCGTGCAAATTTATTTTGGAGTTTTGGATTAAACTCTGACAAAAAATAATAAATATCGTATAATATGAAAAAAGTCGGAACATATTTTAAAGAGAGCTATTATGAGCTGATGGAAAAAGTAACTTGGCCAACCTGGGCCCAGTTACAACAATCCACGATGATCGTTATTGTAGCTACGATTGTTATTACTGCAATCATTTGGGTTATGGATCTGTTAACCAATAGTGGTTTGAAATTTATTTATAATATATTATAAGAATGGAAACTGAAAACATTCAAAATACACAGGAAGCCGAAACCAAGTGGTACGTGTTACGGGTTGTAAGTGGAAAAGAAAGAAAAGTAAAAGAATATCTGGACAAAGAAGTATCTCGCAGTGGTTGGGATAAAGAAGTAAAACAAGTATTTCTTCCGGTAGAGAAAGTATATAAAGTACAGAACGGCAAGAAGGTAATGCGTGAACGTAACTACTATCCTGGTTATGTGATGATTGAGATTGCTGAAGGCAAACTTTCAGACGAAATCAGGGATACAATAAAAAACATATCCAATGTTATTCATTTTCTTGGCAAAGAGAACCCAATTGCATTACGTAAAGTAGAGGTGAATAAGATGCTGGGTAAAATGGATGAGATGGCTGAGGCAGGTGGGTCAAGTATGAGTGAGCCGTTTATTGTTGGAGAAACTATCAAGATCATTGAAGGACCTTTTAATGATTTTAATGGCACGATTGAGGAAGTGAATGATGAAAAGAAAAAGCTAAAAGTAACTGTAAAGATATTCGGTCGTTCAACTCCGGTTGAATTGAATTATATGCAGGTTGAAAAGATCAGTTGACCATTTAAAATAAACTTCTTAAAGAGCAATCCAAAGATGGATTGCTTTTTTAATTTTATGATATGTTGAAAAGAGTACTTTTCATTCTTATTTATTTTTTTACATGGGTCTTGTTCTTTGAATTGGCCAGAATTTTTTTTCTTTTGGCTACGACACATCTGTCAAATGAAGTTTCTTCTTCATTGATTTTGCAAAGCCTTTATTATGGGTTAAAGATGGATTTCTCCATGGCAGCTTATCTTTCAATCCTGGTATGCTTATTTGTATTGGCCGGAATTTTTATCCCATTCTTCAGAAAAAAAAGAG
>CAZOOT010000019.1:3623-31107 GCA_964581455.1 uncultured Chitinophaga sp.
TACGGGGATAATTCTTTTCTTTCAGCTCTTAATAATCGTTGCTGATATAGAAATTTATAAAGCATGGAGAAGCAGAATTGACTTTATTCCTTTAAAATATTTATCATCTCCCAGGGAAATGTGGGCCTCAATAAGTCATTTACCGCTTTTTTGGATATTTCCTGGATTATTATTCTTTTACCTGGGCCTTTATTGGGTATTCAACCATACGATCTCCAAAGCAATTTGGTTATTGCACGAGAATAAATATAAACTCGTTCAGTTTGTCATAATCGTGGTATTGACTGGAATTCTCATTATTCCAATTCGTGGAGGTTTTCAATTAGCACCATTGAATCAAAGCACTGTTTTTTTCAGTAATAATCAGTATGCAAATAATTCAGCTGTCAATGCAACCTGGAATTTCATGTATTCCTTAACAAAAATGAATCAACTGAAAGGGAATCCATATTCATACTTCAAAGATGAAGAAGCCTGGAATATGGTTAAACCGCTATTTGAATCGGAGGAACGAATAGAGCAAGTAGTGAATAAAACGGATTCATTAAAACCAAACGTCATTTTAATTATTTGGGAAAGTTTTACGGAAAAGGTACTGGATCTGAAAATTGAAGAAAAATTTATTGTTCCCGGTTTTCATGCATTGATGAAAGAGGGCATATATTTCAGTAACTGTTATTCATCTGGTGACAGAACTGATAAAGGTATCAGTTCCATTTTGAGCAGTTATCCGTCTTTACCCAAAAGTTCTATTGTTCATTACCCTGTTAAAACGGTAAAACTTCCGGGATTGGGAGAACAGTTTTTTTCAAATGGGTTTCATACAAGATTTTATTATGGCGGAGAACCAGAATTTGCCAATATCAAGAGTTATCTTATAAATCAAAAATTTGAAACATTTATCACCAAAAAAGATTTCCAGGAATCGGAAATGAATTCTAAATGGGGGGCTCATGATGACATATTGATGAAGAAAATTTTAAGCGATCATTCAACCTGGAAGCAGCCTTATTTTACAACATGGCTTACACTAAGTAGTCATGAGCCTTTTGAAACTCCTGTGAAACCCATTTTCGATGGGAAAGATAACCAAACAAAATTTTTTAATTCGTTGCATTATACGGATTCGGTAATTTTTCATTTTATAAGCGAATTAAAGAAACTGCCTTCATGGAATAATACATTGGTTATTATTTCTGCTGATCATGGTCACCATTTACCATTAACCGGCAAAAGAGCAAATGACTTTCGTATTCCTGTTTTATGGTTGGGTGGTGCCTTGAAAAAGCAAAATATAGTAATGGAGAAGACAGTAAGCCAGTTGGATATTGCTGGTAGCCTGATGCAGCAATTAGGATTTTCAAAAAACCAATATCTATTCAGCAAAAACCTGTTTGATACTTCATCTAAGAATTGGGCATTTTTTACTTATAATGACGGGATCGGGTTTGTTACCGATAGTAGTCGTTTGCTTTTTGATAATGCTGGAAATCGAATAGTCTTCAATGAAGGAAAAACTAGTATTGAGAATATAAAGATTGCCAAAGCAATGATGCAGGCATTGTATGCTGACTTTTTAAAAAGATAGAATATTAAAAGTCAAGTTGCATAAAAGCCTCCTTGATACAATGTCTGTATACCGGACAGGAAACTTTCGTAACCAGCCCAAATCAGGCTTTTAAGTAGTTAAAAAAATAATTTTTAAATCCTTTCTCAGTAAGTCAATAGCCCTTATCTTTGCCGCCCAAATTAGTTCTTTAGAAATCCCGCTTAAAATGGGATAGAGGAATTTGGGAGACCAAGTAGTTGCTGAAATGAACGGTCGATTGAACCAATAAATCATAAGAAAATGGCAAAAGAAGTATCTGGCTTTGTTAAGCTACAGTGCAAAGGTGGCCAGGCAAATCCTGCACCTCCAATCGGTCCTGCATTAGGTTCCAAGGGTATCAATATTATGGAATTCTGCAAGCAGTTTAATGCTCGTACGCAGGACAAAATGGGAAAAGTTCTCCCGGTATTAATCACAGTTTATACTGATAAAAGTTTTGATTTTGTCATCAAGACTCCTCCTGCAGCTGTTCAACTGCTTGAAGCGGCAAAACTACAAAGTGGATCCAAAGAACCTAACCGCGACAAAGTGGGAAAGGTAAACTGGAACCAGGTAGAGGCAATTGCAAAAGACAAAATGCCAGACCTGAACTGCTTTACAGTTGAAAGTGCAATGCGCATGGTAGCTGGTACTGCCCGCAGCATGGGTATTACAGTAGATGGAACAGCTCCATGGGAAAATAATTGATGAAAATTTAAACGAATTACAATGGCATTCCTAAGTAAAAAAAGAAAAGTTGCTCAGACAAAAGTTGATAGCAACAAAAATTATAGCCTCAAAGAAGCATCCGCATTGGTAAAAGATGCTACCACATGTAAATTTGATGCATCAGTTGATCTGCATGTCCGTTTGGGTGTGGATCCGAAAAAAGCTGACCAGGCAATACGTGGCACTGTAACACTTCCACATGGTACTGGTAAAACAAAGAAAGTATTAGTGCTTTGTACACCAGATAAAGAAGAAGCTGCAAGAGCAGCCGGTGCTGATTATGTTGGTCTTGATGAATTTATTACCAAGATTGAAGGTGGATGGGTTGATGTTGATGTTATCATTGCAACACCACAGGTGATGCCAAAGATTGGAAAGTTGGGTAAAGTGCTGGGTCCAAGAAACCTGATGCCGAATCCTAAAACTGGTACTGTTAGTAATGATGTGGCAGGTGCAGTGAATGAAGTAAAAGGTGGTAAAATTGCTTTCAAAATTGATAAAGCCGGAATTATACATGCATCTATTGGCCGTGTAAGTTTTGCACCAGAAAAAATTGCAGAAAATAGCCAGGAGTTATTAAATGCTATTTTGAAAGCCAAGCCATCTTCATCTAAAGGAATTTATTTGAGAGGTATTAGTATGGCAAGCACGATGAGTCCTGGTATTTCAATTGATACAAAAGGGTTTATTCATTAAACTCCTGAATCCCCCAAAATGGGGACTTAAGAACAAACAATATTTTTGAAGAGTCAAAACATAATAAAATGACTAAAGATCAAAAAAACGAAGTAATAGAGTTGCTGAAAGGTAAATTCTCTCAATACAATAATTTCTATGTTACCGAAACAGAGTCGTTAACTGTAGAGCAGGTAGGTAAACTTCGCAGTGCTTGTTTCAACAAACAGGTTGAAATGAAAGTTGCAAAGAATACACTGATCAAAAAAGCATTGGAATCTCTGGATACTGAACGTTATGCCGGTGTATATGATTCATTGCATAAAGTGACAGCGTTAATGTTTTCTGAGAATCCAAAAGAACCGGCACTGATTATTAGTTCATTTCGCAAAGCAAGCAAAGGTGAAAAACCTCTGTTGAAAGCTGCATTCATCAATGGGGATGTGTATATGGGTGATGAAAGCCTTGCAACACTTACCAAGATCAAAACCAAGAATGAGCTTATTGGAGAAGTTATCGGCTTGTTGCAATCACCAGCGAAGAGAGTTATTGCTGCTTTATTGAACAATGCAGAAATGAAAGGTGAAGCGGTTGTAGCTGAATAATTGGAACAATTTATTTGAAAATATAAACTCACCCCCCCAGTGGGTTTTCAAACTCCCCTTTAGGGGATGGGGGTAAACAAATTTTTTTAATCACACCGTCGGATTCCAATCGGGAAATGAAGACGGCAAAAATTTAAATCAAATGGCAGACGTAAAAGCATTAGCAGAAGGCCTTGTAGCCTTAACAGTAAAGGAAGTACAGGAATTAGCTGACTTCTTAAAATCAGAATATGGAATTGAACCCGCTGCAGCTGCAGTTGTAGTAAGCGGTGGCGGAGATGGAGGTGGCGCAGCTGCTGCTGAAGAAAAAACAGCTTTCAATGTTGTGTTGAAAAGCGGTGGTGCTTCTAAACTAAATGTAGTTAAGATCGTTAAAGAACTTACTGGTTTAGGACTGAAAGAAGCAAAAGACCTGGTTGACGGCGCACCTAAGAATATAAAAGAAGGTGTATCTAAAGCAGAAGCAGAAGAAATAGCTAATAAGCTGAAAGAAGCTGGTGCAGATGTTGAGATTGCATAATTTCTATTCTTGAAAAATATTTTAAACCCCGACAAATGTTGGGGTTTTTTTATTGTACTTTTAAATAAGGAGCAATTTTTTTAAAATCCTCTTCACTAACCACCATTATCTTTCTAATGTCTTCCACTTTTGAAAAAGGCCCATGTTCATTTCTATATGCCACAATTGGATTGGCAAGACTGTATTTGATATAGGGATGTGCTTTTAATTCATCAACTGTAGCAGTATTGATATTTATCTTTCTCACTAAAGTATTTTCCAGCTTCAGGTATTGTTTAATTTTTTGGAAGGTAGAATCTGGTAAAGCATAGGTTTCACCAACCTGATCAATAGAATAAAAGCCTCCAAGTTTGTCACGAAAACTTATAATTCTATTAGCCAGCTTACTTCCAATTCCGGGCAATGAGATAAATGCAGAAGTGTCAGCTGTATTTATTTCAATGACAGAATAATTTGGCTTAATATTTTTTGCTAAAGGGAATTCTGTTATTTCTTTTGAAGCAATAGTTTCACTGTTTTTTTTCTCAATTTTAATATAAGGTGCCAATCTTTCAAACTCATTAATTTTTAACCCATAAATTTTCTTAAGGTCTTCAGCTTTACTAAAGCTGCCACCTTTTTTCAAAAAATTCTGAATAGTAAGTATTGTTTTATCTCTCAACCCAAGTTTTTGCCATCCGGCTTCATTTAGTGTGTTAGGATCAAAATAGAAAAGTTCTCCTTTAGAAGAAGTTCCAAAACTGCCTTTGCTGACTTCAAATTGATAGGAGCTGACATCATTATCCTGATCCGAATTATCAAATTCATTTTCATTGCCAGGCGGGATTTTGATTTTCGAATTCTTTGCTTTAGAAAACCAGGAAGTGTCAATAGGAATTTTCTCCGGGCTTGAATGATAGGGTGTCAATGCCGGATAAAATCCCACCAATATAATCAGAATTACCAGAATTATTATTCCGATCCTTTCCTTTCGGGTAAAACTTAAATAATCTTTTACAAACTCATGCCAATTCATTCCCCGGTTTTTTTTCAAGGTAAAAAATTGGACAAGCTTTAAAAATGCCCAAAAAGTAGTATTCTCAACTGTATTTTTGGTGGCAAAATTTTCTTGTTTAGGAAATTTATTTCCCTACCTTTGCCATCCTTTTTATTTTGCGCAACAATTTTGACGGTCATATCATAGCTAAATAGCTGATTTTCACAAGATTTTCTTGAAAAATCAAGGGAAGCCAGTGAATGATATTTTTGTATCGTCAAATATAAAAAACCGGTTTTTACGCATATGTCTTCAACAAAAGTGAATCACAGGGTAGATTTCGGTAAAATCAAACATTTAGCAGAAGCCCCTGACCTGCTCGACATCCAGATCCAGTCTTTCAAAGAATTTTTCCAGTTGGAAACAACTCCGGATAAAAGAGATATTGAAGGATTGTTTCGTGTGTTCAAAGAAAATTTTCCAATTACGGACACCCGTAACATTTTCGTATTGGAGTTCCTGGACTATTTTATTGACCCCCCCCGTTACACTATCGAAGAGTGTATGGAAAGAGGATTAACCTATGCTGTTCCATTAAAAGCTAAACTTAGGCTTAGCTGTAATGATGAAGAACACGTAGACTTCCAGACTATCGTACAGGATGTATTTCTTGGAAACATTCCTTATATGACTCCAAGAGGAACATTTGTGATCAATGGAGCTGAAAGGGTAGTAGTATCCCAGTTACATCGTTCGCCTGGTGTTTTCTTTGGTCAGTCAATTCACCCCAACGGAACCAAGATTTACTCTGCAAGAGTAATTCCTTTCAAAGGTGCGTGGATGGAGTTTGCAACTGACATCAATAATGTGATGTTTGCTTACATTGACCGTAAGAAAAAATTTCCGGTAACAACACTACTCCGTTCTATAGGTTTTGAAACCGATAAAGACATTCTTGAGCTTTTCGGAATGGCTGATGAGGTGAAAACAGATAAAAAAACGCTTTCAAAATATATCGGCCGCCGCCTGGCTGCCCGTGTATTAAGAAGCTGGGTTGAAGATTTCGTAGATGAAGATACCGGTGAAGTGGTTTCAATTGAAAGAAATGAAATTGTTCTTGAAAGAGACTCAATTCTTGACGAGGAATCAGTTGCAATGATCGTTGAAATGGATGTGAAAAGCGTATTTATTCAAAAAGAAGATGTGGGAGGTGATTATGCCATTATTTATAATACGCTGAATAAAGATACTTCGAACAGTGAATTGGAAGCCGTGCAGCATATCTACCGCCAATTGCGTGGAACTGATGCACCGGATAACGAAACTGCCCGTGGTATCATTGATAAATTATTCTTTAGCGATAAGAGATATGATCTGGGAGAAGTTGGTCGTTATAAAATTAACCGCAAACTGAACCTTGAATCTCCGGTTACCCAGAAAACATTAACAAAGCAGGATATTATTGAAATTGTAAAATACCTGGTTCGTCTTACAAACGGTAAAGCAGAGATCGATGATATCGATCACCTGAGTAATCGTCGTGTTCGTACGGTGGGTGAACAATTATATGCTCAGTTCGGAGTTGGTCTTGCCCGTATGGCACGTACCATTCGTGAGAGAATGAATGTAAGGGATAACGAGGTATTTACACCGGTTGACCTTATCAATGCAAGAACACTTTCTTCTGTGATCAATTCCTTCTTTGGAACATCACAGTTGTCACAGTTCCTGGATCAGACAAACCCTTTAAGTGAGATTACGCACAAGCGTCGTATTTCAGCTCTGGGGCCAGGTGGATTAAGCCGGGAAAGAGCAGGATTTGAAGTACGTGACGTTCACTACTCGCATTATGGCCGTTTGTGTACTATTGAAACTCCGGAAGGGCCAAACATTGGTTTGATATCTACTCTTTGTGTTCATGCCAAGATCAACGAGATGGGTTTTATTGAAACTCCTTATCGTAAAGTGGAAGATGGAAAAGTGAATATGAAGCAACTGATATTCCTGAGTGCAGAAGAAGAAGATCCTGTTAAGATCGCACAGGCTAACTCACCACTGGATGAGACCGGAACATTTGCTGAAGACAGAGTTGTTAGTCGTGAGACTGGCGATTTCCCGATACTTGAAAAAAATGAAGTGGAATATATGGATGTGGCACCAAACCAGATCGTTGGTTTGAGTGCTTCCTTAATTCCATTCCTTGAGCATGATGATGCTAACCGTGCCCTGATGGGTTCAAACATGCAAAGACAGGCTGTACCTCTTATCCGCCCTGATGATCCGATTGTTGGAACAGGACTGGAAGGCAAAGCAGCCCGTGATGCAAGAATTCAGATCCATGCAGACGGAAATGGTATTGTTGAGTTTGTAGATGCTAATGAGATCTATGTTCGCTACGATCGTGATGAAATGGAGAAGCTGGTAAGTTTTGAAGATGATCTGGTAATTTATAAGCTGACAAAATTCATAAAGACTAACCAGGAAACTTCTATCAACCTGAAGCCTGCTGTTAAAAAAGGACAAAAAGTTAAGAAAGGCGATTTCCTTACTGAAGGTTATTCAGTGAAAGATGGTGAACTGGCATTGGGTAAAAACCTGAAAGTTGCTTTCATGCCATGGAAAGGATACAATTTTGAAGATGCGATTGTGATCAGTGAAAGAGTGGTACGGGAAGACATGTTTACTTCTATTCATATTTCTGAATATGAATTGGAAGTTCGTGATACAAAATTGGGAGAAGAAGAACTAACTCCGGATATTCCAAACGTTTCCGAAGAGGCAACAAAAGACCTTGACGAAAATGGAATTATCCGTATGGGTGCACAGGTGAAAGAAGGCGATATCATCATTGGAAAAATTACGCCAAAAGGTGAAAGCGATCCTACACCGGAAGAAAAATTACTTCGTGCCATCTTCGGCGATAAAGCCGGTGATGCAAAGGATGCCTCATTGAAAGCGCCAAATGGCGTAGAAGGTGTTGTTATCGGAAGAAAACTTTTCCAACGTGCAAAAAAAGATAAGAACTCCAAGGTTCGTGAAAAAGCAGCTATCGATAAGCTGGAGAAGATGCATGAGAAGAACGAGATCGATCTGAAAGAGTTACTCTTTAATAAACTTCAGCAATTGCTGTTGAATAAAACCAGCACAGGTGTAACCAATAATTTTGGTGAAGTACAAATTGGTAAAGGTGCAAAATTCACAGCGAAGAATCTTTCTCAATTAGATTTTCAAAACATCAATCCATTAGGTTGGACTGGTGATAAGAAAACTGATGAGCAGATCAATACACTTTTGCACAATTACAGTATCAAGTTCAACGAAGAGTTGGGACGTTATAAAAGAGAAAAGTTCAACATCAGTATTGGTGATGAATTACCTGCTGGTGTATTAAAACTTGCTAAAGTTTATTTAGCTGTGAAGCGTAAACTGAAGGTTGGAGATAAGATGGCTGGTCGACACGGAAATAAAGGTATCGTAGCTAAGATTGTTCGTGCAGAAGATATGCCGTTCCTGGAAGACGGAACACCGGTTGATATTGTTTTAAATCCATTGGGTGTACCTAGCCGTATGAACCTTGGCCAGATTTATGAAACAGTACTTGGTTGGACTGGTCAGAAACTGGGAATTAAATTCTCTACACCGATTTTTGACGGTGCTACTGTTGAAGAAATCGCGGACTATTGCAATAAAGCTGAAATCCCGTTACACGGTCATACTTATTTGTATGATGGTGAAACAGGAGAACGTTTCCACCAGAAAGCAACTGTGGGTATAATCTATGTAATTAAACTACACCACATGGTGGATGATAAGATGCATGCCCGTTCGATCGGTCCATATAGTCTTATTACACAGCAACCACTCGGTGGTAAGGCACAGTTCGGAGGTCAGCGTTTTGGAGAAATGGAAGTATGGGCATTGGAAGCCTATGGCGCATCAAATATTTTACAGGAATTATTGACGCTGAAATCTGATGATATCATCGGAAGAGCGAAGACTTATGAGGCTATTGTAAAAGGTGATAATGTTCCTAAAGCTGGTGTACCGGAATCATTCAATGTATTGGTGCATGAGTTAAGGGGATTGGGTCTTGATCTTAAGTTTGAGTAAGTCTTTCTAAGCTCTGTAATGAGTTTTGATGAATAGCGAACAGAACGTACAAGAGTCCGCCGGTTGGCGGAACAAAAGATGAGCAGTGTTCTTTTCGCCTGGAAATAAAAAATTTTAACAAGTACCGAAGGAAATCCTTCGGAAAAACCGGAATAAATAAATGAAAAGAGATAATCGCCCCAAACCGACATTCTCAAAAATTACAATCGGGCTTGCATCACCGGATTCCATTCTTGAAAGAAGCTATGGAGAAGTGCTGAAGCCGGAAACCATTAACTACCGGACATACAAACCGGAAAGAGATGGCTTATTCTGTGAAAGAATTTTCGGACCAGTAAAAGATTATGAATGTGCCTGCGGAAAATACAAAAGGATACGTTACAAAGGCATCGTTTGTGACCGTTGTGGTGTGGAAGTAACGGAAAAGAAAGTTCGCCGTGAACGTATGGGCCATATCAAACTGGTAGTGCCGATTGTTCATATCTGGTATTTTAAATCATTACCAAACAAGATTGGTTATTTACTTGGTGTAAGTTCAAAAAAATTAGAGACCATCGTTTATTACGAAAGGTTTGTTGTGATACAGACAGGAATCCGTGCTGATAAAGGACAGAATGTAGGTGATCTTATCACTGAAGAAGAATACCTGGATATCCTGGAGGCATTGCCAAAGGAAAACCAGATGCTGCCGGATGATGATCCTAATAAGTTTATTGCAAAAATGGGTGCGGAAGCCGTACATGACATGTTGCAAAGAATAGACCTGGATCAGTTGTCTTTTGATCTTCGTCATGCCGCAGCAACAGAAACTTCACAGCAACGTAAAGCTGATGCTTTAAAGAGGCTGAGCGTAGTGGAAGCCTTCCGTGATGCAAATACAAGAATCAATAACCGTCCTGAATGGATGGTGATGCAATACATTCCTGTTATTCCACCAGAACTCCGTCCGCTTGTTCCTTTGGATGGTGGCCGTTTTGCATCTTCGGATCTGAATGACCTGTATCGTCGTGTTATTATCCGTAATAACCGTTTGAAAAGATTATTAGAGATCAAAGCTCCTGAAGTAATTCTCCGTAATGAAAAGAGAATGTTGCAGGAAGCCCTCGATTCATTATTTGATAACTCAAGAAAATCAAATGCAGTAAAGGCTGAAGGAGGCCGTGCTTTGAAATCACTGAGTGATGTGTTGAAAGGTAAACAGGGACGTTTCCGCCAGAACTTATTAGGTAAACGTGTTGACTATTCCGGTCGTTCTGTTATCGTGGTAGGTCCTGAATTGAAACTTCATGAGTGTGGATTACCAAAAGATATGGCTGCAGAATTGTTCAAGCCATTCATCATTAGAAAATTAATTGAAAGAGGTATCGTGAAAACTGTGAAATCTGCCCGTAAACTGGTAGATAAAAAAGAAGCAGTTGTTTGGGATATACTTGAAAATATTTTAAGGGGTCATCCGGTTTTGTTAAACCGTGCCCCGACGCTTCACCGGCTTTCTATCCAGGCCTTCCAGCCTAAGTTGATTGAAGGAAAAGCGATTCAGCTTCACCCGTTGGTATGTTCTGCATTTAACGCTGACTTTGACGGTGACCAGATGGCTGTTCACGTACCATTAAGTCATGCTGCCGTTTTGGAAGCTCAGTTATTGATGCTTGCATCTCATAACATTTTGAACCCGCAGAACGGACAACCGATCACACTTCCTTCCCAGGACATGGTTCTTGGTCTTTATTACCTGACCAAGGCAAAGAAAAGTACGCCAACTGAGAAGGTGAAAGGCGAAGGCATGAAGTTTTACAATACCAGTGAAGTGATCATTGCTTACAATGAAGGTGTATTGGATATGCATGCTGTGATTAAAGTGAGGGTGATTGTAAGAGAGAATGGTGAGTTGGCAAATAAATTTTTAGAAACTACAGTTGGACGTGTAATATTTAATCAGCACGTACCATTCGAAGCCGGCTTCTTAAATGCAATCCTTACAAAAAAGAATTTACGTGAAATCATTGGTGATATTTTGAAGATCACGAATATGCCAAAAACTGTAAAATTCCTGGATGCTATTAAAAGATTGGGATTCCGTACAGCCTTTGAAGGTGGTTTATCATTTAGTATTAATGACCTGGTAATTCCTGAAATAAAAGAATCATTGCTTGATCAGGCTAAGAGAGAAGTAGATGATGTGTGGGAAAGTTATAACATGGGTCTTATCACCAATAATGAAAGATATAACCAGATCGTAGATATCTGGAGCCGGGTAGATACAAGGATCACTGAAACTTTGATCCAGGAAATGAGTGCCGATAAGCAAGGATTCAATTCCGTATTCATGATGCTGGATTCAGGAGCAAGAGGAAGTAAGCAACAGGTAAAACAGCTTGCCGGTATGAGAGGATTGATGGCCAAGCCAAGAAAATCCGGATCTACAGGAAGTGAGATCATTGAAAATCCTATTCTTTCCAACTTTAAAGGTGGATTGAACGTATTGGATTATTTCATCTCCACACACGGTGCCCGTAAGGGTCTTGCAGATACAGCTTTGAAAACTGCTGATGCAGGTTATCTTACCCGTCGTCTTGTTGACGTAGCCCAGGATGTGGTGATCACTGAAGAAGATTGTGGTACACTTCGCGGAATTGCAACCAGTGCATTAAAAGATAACGAAGATATCATCGAACCATTGAGCGACAGAATTGAAGGCCGGACATCCTTACATGATGTATACGATCCGCAAAGCGAAGAATTAATAGCTCATGCTGGTGAAGAGATCACATCTGAAATAGCAAAGAAAATTGAAGACAGTGGAATTGAAACTGTAGAGATCCGTTCTGTACTTACCTGCGAAAGCAGACGTGGTTGCTGTGTAAAATGTTATGGTAAAAACCTGGCAACAGGAAATATTACCCAGAAAGGTGATGCAGTAGGTATCATAGCAGCACAATCAATCGGAGAGCCTGGTACACAGCTTACTCTTCGTACTTTCCACGTGGGTGGTGTTGCCGGTTCAGCAACTGTAGAATCTACATTGTTAGCGAAGTTTGACGGTACAGTTCAGTTTGACGGATTGCGTACCGTAACTACTGAGAATAGTGAAGGTGAAAAAGTACAGATTGTAATAGGCCGGACAGGTGAAATAAGATTAATGGATGTAAAGAATGATCGTCTGTTAATTACCAATAACGTTCCATACGGTTCTACCCTGAACGTGAAAGATGGCCAGAAAATAAATAAAGGCGATATTATTTGCAAGTGGGATCCATACAACAATGTAATTATTGCAGAGTTAAATGGTACCATCAAATTTGATAACGTAATTGAAGGTGTAACATATCGTGAAGAATCTGATGAACAAACAGGTCACCGCGAGAAAGTGGTAATTGAAACAAGGGATAAAACCAAAATACCTTCCCTGATAATTGAAGGAAAAGAGAACAGGTCCTATAATTTACCAACCGGAAGCCATATTGTGGTTGAAGAGCATGATGAAGTAAAAGCCGGAAAGGTAATTGTAAAGATCCCGAGGATACTTGGTAAGCTTCGTGATATCACCGGAGGTCTTCCAAGAGTTACGGAATTGTTTGAAGCAAGAAATCCCGGAAATCCTTCTGTGGTTTCTGAAATTGATGGTGTGGTTTCAATGGGTGCTATTAAAAGAGGTAATCGTGAGATCATCATTGAAGCAAAAGATGGTATTCAGAAAAAATATCTTGTTCCGTTAACCAGGCAGATCCTTGCACAGGACGGAGACTTTGTTAAAGCAGGTAATGCTTTATCAGATGGCCAAACATCTCCGCAGGATATACTTTCCATTCAGGGCCCGTTTGCTGTACAGCAGTATGTGGTGAATGAGATCCAGGAAGTGTATCGTTTGCAGGGTGTAAAGATCAATGACAAACATATTGAAGTGATCGTTCGCCAGATGATGCGCAAAGTAAACATCGTTGATCCGGGAGATACAAAATTCCTGGAAGATGATCTGGAAGATAAATTTGAGTTTGTGGAAGAGAATGATTGGGTATTTGATAAAAAGATTGTTACAGAATCCGGTGATTCAACCAAGCTTCGTGTCGGACAGGTGGTAAGCTTGCGTGAAGTGAGAGAGGAAAATTCAATACTTCGCCGTAATGACAAGAAGTTGATTGAATACAGGGATGCAAGACCGGCTACTTCTGCACCAACTTTATTGGGTATTACCAAAGCTTCGCTGGGTGTGAAAAGCTGGATCTCAGCTGCATCATTCCAGGAAACAACCAAAGTACTTTCTTCTGCTGCAATCCACGGAAAATTAGATGAAATGATGGGATTGAAAGAGAATGTGATCACAGGTCATCCGATACCGGCCGGTACTGGTTTGCGTGAATTTGAAAACATGATCATCGGAAGTAAAGAAGAATATGAACTGTTGCAGACAACAAGAGAGGCGATGGCTTTTGATGAGGAAGAGTGATGAATTGACAATTTGCAATTGACAAACAGATAACTGAATTGAGGAGTGAGAGAAATCTTACTCCTTTTTTTTATTTTCCAGTTGTCTATTTCCTATTGCTTATTATTCAAAAGCTGTTAACTGTATCCTAAATTGCCCGAATCATTATATTTGCCCGCAGTGTATTGTTTAATTTGCAAAAAAGATTACATGAATAAAGGCTTACTTACTTTGAATATTATTCTTTTGATTGCTGTGGCAATTTTGTTTTTTCTTCATTTTAGTTCAAAAGGAAGCCACCATCCATCTACTTCTTCCAAAAATTCTTCAGAAACATCAGATGGTTCAGTTTTTCGCATTGCTTATTTTGATATGGATTCCATTGAGGCTAAATTTTCTTTATTTAAACAAATGCAAACTGAAGTAAGTAAAAAAGAAGACAGCATGAATGCAATTTTGAATTCTGCCCGTATGAATTTGCAAAATAAATACCGGAAATACCAGGAACAGCAGGCAAGCATGACGCCATCTGATATTGAAAATGCAGGCAATGAACTTTCAAAACTGGATATGGATATTAAGAACAGGGAACTTTCCCTGAACCAGAGCTTCCAGAGTTTTTATATGAATAAACAGCAGGAAGTTATTTCACAAATAAAAAAATATTGTCTGGAGTATAATAAGGACAAGAAGTTTTCACTGATCATTGCCAATGAGCCGGGTTTAATTTATTATAAAGATTCTTCTTTCAACATTACATCTGAATTGCTGAAAGGATTAAATGAATTGTATGATAAGCAGAAAAAGAATTAATATCAAACAATGATTTTTCATGCTCCCCTGCTAAAAACAGGGGAGTTTTTGTATATGGGATATTGGATGAATTACTTATCTTGAATCTTAAACCAAGATTATGGCTGAGCAACCAACTTCCTTTAAACAATCGATGGGGCTCATGGATGCAACCATGATTGTAGCCGGTTCAATGATAGGATCCGGCATTTTTATTGTTAGTGCGGATATTACCCGTAATGTAGGTAGTCCTGGTTGGCTGATCATGGTATGGGTAATCACCGGCTTTATGACAATTACTGCTGCTGTCAGCTATGGAGAATTAAGCGGCATGTATCCAAAAGCCGGAGGTCAGTATGTTTATTTGAAAGAAGCATATAATCCATTAATGGGTTTTTTATATGGATGGAGTTTTTTTGCTGTCATCCAGACAGCAACCATTGCAGCAGTAGGTGTTGCTTTTAGCCGATTTACCGCTTACCTGATTCCGGAAGTAGGAGAGAACGTGATTTTGCTGGAAATTCAGGGATTAAAAATTTCTGCAGCTCAATTACTGGCGATCGCATCTATTGCATTTCTCACCTATACCAATTCAAAAGGCATCAAGGGTGGAAAAATTATTCAAAACACATTTACAACAGCAAAACTTCTCTCTTTATTTGGCCTGATCCTTTTGGGATTTCTTTTTGCCAAACAAAGTTTCTGGAGTGAAAACTGGGAGATCGGATTCCGGTCCATGCAGGATCTTGGTGAAGTAGGTGCCGGTAAAATTTCAACAGGATGGAAAGAGATCGGTGGTGTTGCATTGCTGGGAGCAATAGCAGCTGCTATGACCGGATCAGTGTTCAGCAGCGATGCCTGGAACAATGTAACATTTATAGCTGGCGAAATAAAAAACCCGAAACGAAATATCGGGCTCAGTCTTTTTTTGGGAACATTCATCGTTATCGTTTTGTATATAGCCACAAACCTGATGTACATAAATGTGTTGCCAATGGATGGCATTGCCTATCCCCAGGCAGACCGGCTGGCGGTGTCTGCAGCCAACCAGATCTTTGGTACTGAGGGAAAAATTATTATAGCTGTATTGATCATGATTTCGACTTTTGGTTGTAACAATGGTTTGATATTGGCGGGTGCAAGGGTTTATTATACGATGGCAAAGGATCGATTGTTTTTTAAACAAGCCGGTAGTCTGAATAAAAACGCCGTACCACAATGGGCTTTATGGTCGCAAGCGGTTGTGGCTTCTATTCTCTGCCTAAGTGGTGAATATGGAAACCTGCTTGACATGATCTCTTTTGTTGTGGTAATTTTTTATGCATTAACCATTGCAGGAATTTTTATTCTCAGGAAAAAAAGACCGGACGCCGAACGTCCTTATAAAGCTTTTGGATACCCGTTTCTTCCCGCTATCTATATAATAATGGGATTAACGTTTTGCGTGTTGCTGATAATCTATAAGCCACAATTTACCTGGCCGGGTTTAATCATAGTGTTAATGGGAATCCCGCTTTATTATTTTGCAGTGTCAAGGCAAAAGAAAACAGAAGCATAAAAAGAAAGGAGATTATTCCATTTTCCCTTCAGCAACTTTTTTTAAAATAGTGTTGAAATCAATAAATACATCGAAGAAAATTTTCGTCAAAGAGAAAATCAGAATAAATATTTTCCCGGCTCCAAAACTTAAAAATATACTGCCGGCGATCACTGTAAATTGTTGAATAAATATTCTGCCATAGGGTTGAAACATCAGGAAACCCAGAGATGCCGATTTGTATTCACCGCTAAAGATGAATTTATTGATTGTCTTAATACCATAGCTTAGTACAAAGACGCTCAGCATAATGATGATCTCTTTGTTTATTAATTGCGGCCATTTATAGAAAAAATTAAAAAAACTAATTCCTGATTGATCAGCAATTCCGGAAACAGCAAAGAAAATTCCCATTTGTATGGAAACAAACATGCCATAATGCACCAGGAAAAATAACATGAAGAATAAGAAGTGCTGTTTCGTTGTGCTTCCCTGGTTATGCCAGTCATCGGTTTTTTTAACTGACCCGGTTATTCCCATTTTTACCATAGCAAATAAACCAATAATTATAGTTTCAAGACAATATACCAGGAAAACTTCTTTGGCACTCCATTGATGAAACCAAACGCCATATACAGGGAAAAGATTGGCAAGAATTAAAAGCCAGTCGTTTTGTGTTAACTTTCTTTTTAATACTTCATTCCATGTTGTCATATAGGGCTTCAAATTAATTAAATTTGCAACTAAGTCAAAATGGTTATAAGCATTGACTTTTTTGCAAAAAATCAAAACAGGAAAATTCTATAAGCTTTTTTTTAAAACAACAGATACAAGGAATATGATAAGTAACATATGTAATACCATTTTCGAAAAAGCAATTGAGGATTACCATAAAACTGATTCGGTAGATACAGAACCCCAAAACCCGTATAAGCAAGGTACATTTGAATTTACGCTTTATCAGAAAAGCTGGATTGATACCGTTCAATGGCACCTGGAAGATATCATTCGTAATCCCGATATAGATCCGGTATCTGCATTACAAATTAAACGTCGTATAGATGCCAGCAACCAGTTACGAACAGACATCGTAGAAGAACTGGATACTTATTTTCTGCAAAAATTTAATCAACAAAAACCACAGGAAGGAGCAACCAGTAATACAGAAAGCCCCGCATGGGCAATTGACAGGCTGGCGATTCTTGCATTGAAGATCTATCATATGCGTATAGAGACGGAAAGAAAAGAATCTGGCCCGGAACATAGAAAAAAGTGCATTGAAAAACTTGAATTGCTTGAACAACAAAAGCTGGATCTGTCCACAGCTATTGATGAATTAATAAATGAAATAGAAAAAGGGAAAAAGATCATGCGGGTTTACCGGCAAATGAAAATGTACAATGATCCAACTCTTAATCCGGTATTATACGCCAGGAAAAATTAACGCTGTGGCAACTTCATCTTCAGAACATATATTGGTATTCCGGTTTTCTGCAATGGGCGATGTGGCATTAACTGTGCCGGTCATCAAACAATTACATGCAAATTATCCAAAGCTTTCGATAACCATAGTTTCACAGGAAAAATTCAGACCCCTGTTTGAAAATTTGGGCGGAGTGAATTTTTATGCTGCAGATATTTATGGAAAGCACAGCGGAGTGTTTGGGCTTTTCAGATTGTTTCAGGAGCTCAGACGGAAAAATAAATTTACTGCTGTTGCGGATCTGCATGATGTAATTCGTACCCGGATACTTCGATTTTATTTCAAAATTTCGGGATATAAAATAGTGGTTATTGATAAGGGAAGGAGGGAAAAAAAAGAATTAATCCGTAAAAAAAATAAGGATCTGCGGCCACTTAAATCCACTTTGCAACGTTACACAGAAGTATTCGAAGTTGCAGCATATCCATTTATATTTAATAACAAAGCTGAAAAAAAGGTACTGCCAGTAACAAATAAGGAAATTGATTTACTGGTAAAGGAAAATAAGATCAGGATAGGAATTGCAGCTTTCGCCATGCATCCGGAGAAAATGTATCCATTGGAAAAAATGGAAGCAGTGGTTAAGTATTTTTCAGAAAAAAATTATACAATCTTTCTGTTCGGTGGAGGAAAAACTGAATACGAACTTATGCAACAATGGGAAAAAAAATATCAGGGTTTGGTAAATACAATTGGACGCTTCAGTTTTTCCGACGAGCTGGTCTTAATAAGTCATTTAGAGGGAATAATCAGCATGGATTCTGCCAACATGCACCTTGCATCTTTATATGGTGTGCCAGTGATCAGTATTTGGGGTGCTACGCATCCCTTTGCGGGATTTTATGGATTTGGACAGTCGCCGGATAATATAGTGCAGGCTGATCTGTTTTGCAGGCCCTGTTCAGTATTTGGAAATAAAACATGTTACCGGGGAGATTTAGCTTGCTTGAAAATGATTGAACCTCAAAAGATCATTGATAAAACAGAAGAAATATTAAATCAACAATAAATTCAATTAAACGAGAAACTTTTTTAATAATAAATTCACATTCATGTCAAAAATTACGCTGGCAATACATGGCGGCTCAGGCACCATTCTTAAAGAACATATGTCTCCGGATTTGGAAGAAGCTTATCTGAATGGATTGAATGATGCTTTGAATATTGGTTATGCTTTGCTGGAAATAGGTGAAAATGCTGTGGAAGTTGTAAAGGCAGCCGTAATTGAGCTTGAAAACAATATTTTATTCAATGCTGGCAGGGGATCTGTGTTTACTAAAACCGGTATGCATGAAATGGATGCAGCTATCATGAATGGTAAAGATCTTCGTGCAGGTGCAGTAGCTGCAGTATATAATATCCGAAACCCCGTAGAGTTGGCTCTGGCAGTAATGAATAAAAGTGAGCATGTTTTTTTAAGTGGAAAAGGGGCAGAAGAATTTGCTAAGGAGCAGCAGATCGCATTCGAACAAGATGCATACTTCTTCTCTCAATTCAGGTATGATCAGTGGCAGGCCATCAAAGATTCAGACGATACAGCACTGGATCATAATATTATTCCTGAGGTTTCCAAAGAAAAAAAGTTTGGAACTGTAGGGGCGGTTGCTATTGATGCAAACGGTGATCTTGCTGCAGCAACCAGTACAGGAGGTATGACCAATAAACAGTATGGAAGAATTGGTGACAGCCCCCTGATTGGAATTGGAACTTATGCAAATAATAAAACATGTGCTATTAGCTGTACCGGACATGGAGAACCTTTCATGAGATCAATTGCCGCCTATGACGTGAGTTGCCTGATGGAGTATAAAGGTCTTTCTTTGGAGGAAGCGATGAAAACAGTAGTGATGGATAAATTAGTGAAGATTCAGGGGGAAGGAGGGATGATAGGAGTGGATACTGCTGGTAATGCAGCATTGATATTTAATTCAACAGGTATGTACCGTGGGTATCGTAATAGTGATGGTAAAGGGCAAGTTGCGATTTATAAATAAAAATTCAGAGTCTCCGACCCGTTCGGAATATTAAGACGAAAAGATAAACACAGCATAACAACTTAAAAGTCTAAAAGCTCATAGTTAATAGCGCAAAGCTTCTTTCAATAATGACATCTCACAAATGCTTCCATGGCTGCATAATGCGTTAGACCCAGGTCGGCGTATAGGTTTGCAGTTGCTTCATTTCTTTCTTCAGCCCGCTGCCAGAATTCTCTTGAATCACTTCCCTGGAATGGTACCATATCCTTCTGTGACTGGTGAATGAAAATGCCAAAACGTTTTTTCAATACCTGGTCGGGGCTCATTGGCACGGCCATTTCTATTTCTTCAATATTCCATTCCTGCCAGGCGCCTTTGTATAACCAGAGCCAGCAATCATTGATCCATTCATCACCGGCATCCCTGATTCTTTTTAACGCTTCAATGACCACATTGAAACAAACGATATGCGTACCGTGGGGATCTGCAAAATCGGCGGCGCAAAAAACCTGATGTGGTTTTATCTTTCGTAATAACTCCATAGTGATCTTTATATCTTTTTCACCCATGGGCTTTTTTTCAATCGTTCCTGTTTCGTAAAAAGGAAGATCCATAAAATGAACCCTGTCATCCATCAAGCCAACATACCGGCAAGTTGCTTTCGCCTCACATCTCCTGATCAATCCTTTAATTGCCCGGATGCTTGGACTATCTCTTTGATTTGATTTTTTATTTGAAATAAATTTCCTGGCATTAGCAAGAATTTTTCCAGACTTACTGGTATCAATGCCGGCTATTTCTTCAAACCCAACTGCGAAATCCAAAAACCTGGTTACAAATTCATCAGTGACCGCAATATTGCCGCTGGTTTGATAACCTACATATACTTCATTTCCCTGGTCGTGGAGTCGCTGAAAAGTGCCACCCATACTGATGATATCGTCATCCGGATGTGGGGAAAAGATAAGGCTACGCTTAGGATAGGGTTCGGAACGTTCAGGATGTTCAGGAAGATTCGCATTGGGTTTTCCTGCCGGCCAACCCGTGATGGAATCCCGCAGCATATAGTAAACCTGGAGATTTAACTCATATGCATCACCCAGTTCAACTAACAGGTCGCTCAAACCGTATTCATTATAATCACTGTTGGTTAAACTCAAAATTGGTTTCTTCAGTTTCAGCGCCATATTCACTACAGCTTTTTTGATCATTTTCGGGTTCCAGTCACAATCACCGGTTAACCATGGCGATTTATTCCTTGTTAATTCTGATGCTGCCGCTTCGTCTACTACAAAAGTTACATCATCATGATTTTGCAAGAGTGAAGCGGGTACATGTTCTGTATCTTCATTTTCAACAGCCTGTTTGATGACAGCAGCTTTTGAGCTGCCCCAGGCCATTAAAATGATTTTTTTTGATTGTAAAATATTGCTGATACCCATTGTAATGGCCAGCCGGGGTACTTCAGAAATATTTGCAAACTCATAGGCGTTGGCAATCCTTGTCGAATTGTCCAGGGTGATCAGCCTTGTCTTGGAATAAATTCCTGAGCCGGGTTCATTAAATCCGATATGACCATTATTACCGATTCCCAGAATTTGAAGATCAATTCCGCCGGCATCTTTGATCTTTTTTTCATATTGGCGGCAATAATCTTTTATGTCTTCTTTTTTTATTTCTCCATTTGGAACATGGATGTTATTTGGGTTGATGTCAACATGATTGAATAAGTTGACACGCATAAATCTATGATAGCTCTGCAATGCAATATTTTGGATTGGATAATATTCATCCAGGTTAAAAGCAATTACATTTTTAAAACTCAGTTTTTCCTCTTTATGCATTCTTATCAGCTCAGCATATAAAGTTTTTGGAGTAGAGCCGGTAGCCAGCCCTAAAACGCATTTTTCTTTTTTGCTTTGTTTGTCCCGGATGAGAGCAGCAATTTGTTTTGCTACCATCAAAGAACCTTCTTTTAAAGACGGGAAAATTTTTACCGGAATTTTTTCAAATGAATCAACCATGTTCATGGGAAGAAATTGTATTGAGTTGCTAAATTACCGTTTAGAATCGGGAATATAAAGTTTGAAACAGTAATTGAGTTTGAAAACATTTGTATAGCCCGGTTCAGTTTATTTCAATTTCATCTACGAAAAGCCAGGCTTTGTTACCAGCTCCCGGTTTACCAGAAGGGATCTCGCCCCAATTTTTGATAAGCAGTTTTACAAATCGTACGGGAACAGTACTAAAACTAACGGTCATTGTGCCGTTGCCATTGGCATTTTTTGGTTCATTAAATTCATTTGTTAAACCCAGACTAATAAAATCATTACCATCTGCTGAAACAAAAACTTCCAGGGATTTTGGCTGGTAGATCCATGCGCCGGCCTGCTGAAATGCATGGACTGTAACAGAAGAAAATCTTTTGTCACTTCCGAGGTCAATTACTGCTTCGCAATCAGTCCCGTTAAAACCGAGGAATTCTTTTGAACGGGTACGACCTAATGTATTTTGTATACCATTTACCAATGTGAATGCACCATCACCGGGATAGTTTTTTGAAGGCTCTTTTTTCAGGGTTATCTTTTTTCCTGTTGCTAAATTGAAATATATGGTATGGTATACCGGATTGCTGACAGGCCTGTTATTCAGCATGCTGATAGCTGCAATAATTTTTGAAGATTTTATTTCAACGGGGGTGGTGTAAGTTTGACCTTCTGTAAATTTTAACTCATAGGGTCTGCCTGCTTCATGTACGATATATTTTATGTCGATGCCGGTTTGATTTGATTCCAGTTGCCATAGCAAACCATCATTATCTTCTGTCGGCATTATTGTGGCTTTCAGATCAAGATAGGCTTTGCTGTAATTGGCTTTCCATAATTCATATCTTTTAAACTGCTGTTTTAGTCTTATTTCAAAATCACTCCAGTTTCTTTTTGATTTCGGACTCCAGAGTACTTCGCTTAAAGCACTCATTCGCGGAAAGATCATATATTCAATTTTTCCCGGAGTCTTCATGTATTCTGTCCACACATTTCCCTGGGCACCCAACACCAGTTTTCCCTGCTGTTCATTCAGCACTTTCGGAATAGGTTCATAACTATAAACCTTTTCTACGGTGGTGAAGCCACCTATGGTAACCGAATCTTCATTTTCGCTTTGTGAATGATCCAGGTACACATGACTGCCGGGTGTCATGATCACTTTATGATTTTGTTTAGCTGCAGCAATACCACCTTCTTCACCCCGCCAGCTCATGACAATTGCATTAGGTGCAAGCCCGCCTTCAAGAATTTCATCCCAGCCAATTAATGTTCTTCCTTTTTTATTCAAATGTTTTTCTATCCGCTGAATGAAATAACTCTGCAATTCATGTTCGTCTTTCAGTTTGTTTGATTTCATTCTTGCCTGGCAACTTGTACAACGTTTCCAGTTTTCTTTTGGACATTCGTCACCTCCAATATGAATATATTTTGAAGGAAAAAGTATCATTACTTCATCCAATACGTCCTGCAGAAATTTAAATGTATCATCTTTACCGGCACAAAAAACATCTTCAAAAACTCCCCAGGTTTCCTGTACCAGTTTTATTTCTCCTCTTATTTGTTTACGGACACTTTCTAAGGAGATCATATTTGGGGGTATGATTGTTTTCTCTTCCGGAAAGCAACTTAGATTTGGATAGGCAGCAATGGCTGCACTACTGTGCCCGGGCAGTTCTATTTCAGGAATTACAGTGATAAACCTTTCGGATGCATATTTTACAATTTGCCTTACATCTTCCTGTGTATAAAACCCCCCGTGACGGATATTATCATTTCCTGTTCCCGGATACCGGCCGATGATGGTTCCGCTTCTCCAGGCTCCAACATCGGTCAGCCGGGGATATTTTTTTATTTCAATTCTCCAACCCTGGTCTTCGGTTAAATGCCAATGGAAATAGTTGATCTTATGATATGCCAGGTAGTCTATATATCTTTTGATAATTGCGACCGGCATAAAATGCCGTCCTACATCCAGGTGCATGCCTCTGTAGTCAAACCTGGCATAATCAAATATTTCTACATAACGAAGAAGCCGGGATGATCTTATATCTACCGGAAAAAGTTGCAGTAATGTTTGTATGCCATAAAATGCACCTTCTTCAGAATTGCTGGTGATGCTGATGCCGCTTTCGCTTACTTCGAGTTTATAGGCTGGCTTGCTTCCCGTAGACATTTTACCGGTTAAAAAAACAAGGTCAGCATCCTTTTCATAATTTGCTTTTTCTGCTGTAATGTTATAAGTTTTTTTTAATTCATCTTTTAAATAACTAAATAAAGGCTCCTTCTTTAATCCCGGATCCCTGAAATAAACAGAAAATGTATTTTTTACCTGGTAAAATTTATTCCCTTGTTTTACTTCTACAGGTTGGGGTATCAGGTTCAGCACTTGCTGTTGTGCAAAAATCCCTGATTGAAATAAAGTAAATATGATAATGAACAATGATCTCATGTTATATTGATTGTTCAATTGTAATTTATTTTAAAATACTGTAAATTATAAAATCGAAAAATTCTTTATTTCAACACAGGTAACCAGATACTGCTACTGTTTGCAGCATCATGATGAATCCGGATCGTCGCTTTCTGAAAATCTGAAATATCAGCTTCATAAATGTTTACAAATTTTTGAGGATTCCTGTCTGCCAATGGAAACCAACTGCTCTGAATCTGGATCATCAGCCTGTGTCCTTTTTTAAAAGTATGTGCCACATCCGGTAGCTCAAATTTTACTTTTTCAATTTTATTGGGAACAAAGGCAACCGGTGTTTCAAAACTATTCCTGAATTTTCCTCTCATGATTTCGCCACGAACCAGCATTTGGTAACCACCCATGGGGTAGCTGCTTGTATTTCCTTGCAGTGCACCAGTAGCAGGATAACTGAATTTGTCAGGAAAAACATCAATCAGTTTTACTACAAAATCAGCATCTGTTCCTGAGATGCTTACTAAAAGATCAGCTATTACCGGTCCTGCAAGTGTCAGGTCTTCATTTAAGATTCCTGTTTGAAAAGTTAGTACATCGGGCCGGCGTGCAGCAAATCGCTGATCGTCGGTCATATAGGCAGCAGTTCTGCTGAAATGCACATCTTCAGTATATGGTACAGGCTTGGAAGGATCACTTATGTATTCTGAAAAATTATTTTTTAGTGCGGGTTTATTCCAGGATAAGGAACTGTTTGTTTCTAAATAAATTTGCCTGGAATCCATCCCGGCCGGTGGCCATTGGTTAAAAAACTTCCATTCATTGGCACCACTAAAAAATATGGTAGCCTCTGAAAGCTTCGGATCTTCACCTTTATTCTTCAAATAATAATTAAAGAAAGGAATTTCGATATTATTTTGATACCAGATAGATGTGTTTGAATTGAATCTCACATTACCCAGGTAACTTCCGTCACTTCTTGCCCATTGGCCATGGCTCCATGGTCCCATTACTATTTTATTGCTCGTATTCGGATTTTGTTTTTCAATTGCTTTATACAGGTTCCATGCACCATAGCAATCTTCTGCATCGAACAGGCCACCCACAACAAGCATTGCCGGTTTAATATTGTACATAGCTGTTCTTGCATCACGGGCTTTCCACCAGTCATCATAATTAGGATGCTTGTACATCTCGTGCCAGAATTTTATACTATCACCCATCAACTTCGCCAGGTTTTTAAGTGTGCCTGACTCCAGATAAAATTGATAGCTGTCCGATGTTGGAAATGTAAATCCGGGTGAGCCAACTTTTGTAGGTTTTGGTCTTGGTTTTCCAAAACTTGAATAAAACCTGAATCCATCCATCTGGAAAAATGCGCCATTGTGATGAAAGTCATCACCTAAAAACCATTCGGTAACCGGTGCCTGCGGGCTTACAGCTTTCAATGCCGGATGACCGGAAGCTGCAGCCATTGTAGAATAGAAGCCGGGATAGGAAATACCAAATACACCAACATTTCCATTATTATCAGGTAAATTTTTTACCAGCCAGTCAATGGCATCATATGTATCAGTAGCTTCATCTATTTCATACTGAAACGGATCAGGACCAAGAGGTTTTTTGTTCTTTATAAATGGTCTTACATCTTCAAATTCTCCTTCACTCATCCATCTTCCTCTTACATCCTGTGTAACGATGATATAGTTTTCACGGCAATAATATCTCCAGTGTCTTTCCCACAGGCGGGTTGAAAAATCTTTACCATAGGGTGCACAGGAATATGGGGTACGTGTCATCAGGATCGGATGTTTTTCACTTTTATCTTTTGGGGTATAAATGGATGTAAAAAGTTTGACGCCATCCCTCATTGGGATCATTATTTCAGACTTTGTATAATTTTCCATGATCCAGGCGCTGTCCTGTTCATTTTGTGCAATTATGTAAAGTGAAAAAAATAAAAATGGTGATAGCAGTAATTTGCGTAGCATGTTGTTTTAGTTTTGTTCTGTTGGTTATAAATCGGCAGCAATAAATATAGTCATTCTGCTTTTTCATTTTTAAAATATTTTATGAGCGAGAATAAGAAAACGATTGAAAGATTTTATACGGCATTTCAGCAACTGGATTATAAAACGATGCAGGATTGTTACAGTGATGATATTGTTTTTCATGATCCGGTTTTTCTTTTATTGAGAGGAGAGGATGCCAAAGCCATGTGGGAGATGCTTTGTAAAAATGCAAAAGATTTTTCACTGGAGTTTTCTGATATTGAGTTGCTGGATGAGGAATATGCCACCTGCAGGTGGACAGCCAGTTATACTTTTTCCAAAACAGGTAAAAAAGTTGTAAATAACATCAAAGCATTTATGAGATTCAATGAGGGAAAGATCATTGAGCATAGTGATGGCTTCCGTTTAAGTACCTGGATCGGGCAAGCACTGGGATGGAAAGGAATCCTGTTCGGCTGGTCTGGATTTATGAAAAGAGCTGTGCAGAAGAATGCAAGAAAGAATCTGGCTGCATTTATGAAAAGGAACTCAGAATAGGCAATTGGCAACAGACAATAAACAATAGGCAAGGGATTTCTAAACTAGCTGCAAATTGCCTTTTGCTAATTGCCAATTGTCTATTGCTCCAACACGCCAAATTTTCCGGTATTCACATCTTGAATTGCCTGTTCTACCTCTGCCCATGTATTCATCAGGAAAGGTCCATAGGCTGCAATAGGTTCATCAATCGGTTCGCCGGAGAGAACAAGAATCACAGCATCTTCACTTGCTACAATTTCAAAATTTTCTCCATCATTATTCATTAATATAAAATGATCTTCGGGTGCTGTTTCTCCATTTACTTTAACGACACCTTCAATTACCAATAACCCGGTATTATAATTTAACGGTAAATGCAAACTCAGTTTTGCATCTTTTTTCAATCTTGCATTATAAACCTGAATTGGAGAAAATGTAGATGCGGGACCTTTCATCCCATTCAATTCACCGGCAATGATTTCAACCTCACCTTGCTTGTCTGGTAAAAAATATCGGCCCATCTTATTATTTGTAACTTCCTGATATTTGGGTGCTGTTTTTTTGTATTTCATAGGAAGGTTTACCCATAACTGTACCATTTGAAATATTCCACCGGTTTTACTGAATTCTTTTTCATGATATTCTTTATGTAATATGCCCGATCCGGCCGTCATCCATTGCACATCGCCTTCACCAATGATACCGCTGTTGCCGGCACTATCGTGATGTGCCACTTTACCATGATAGGCAATGGTTACAGTTTCAAATCCGGCATGCGGATGCACGCCTACACCACGGGGTTCATTTCTCGGGGAAAATTCAATTTTAGAACCATAGTCCAACAAAAAAAATGGGCTCATTCTTTTTTTATCTATCAATTCAGTGTTAGGAAAAAAATTATGCACCCGGAATCCGTCCCCAACCATATGAGGTGGTGGTGGTGCTATGATTGCTTCTACTGTTCTTAATTTATTTTTCATAAAGAATTAATTTAATAGTGGAATTTCCATTAATAAAATTTCAGCATTGCTGACAGCATTTATTTTTAATTCACTTGTTTCAGAAATTG
>CAZOOT010000019.1:31117-37427 GCA_964581455.1 uncultured Chitinophaga sp.
TCCCTGCGTTCGAGCAATTCACCATTGATAGTTAATGATCCTTCTATGACGAAAGCATATATTCCGTTTTCGGGATTTCTTAATTTATAAGTTCCCGTAAAGTCTTTATCCAGGTCTCCCAGGCTGAACCAGGCATTTTGTTGTATTTGTACTCCACCATCATTAGTTCCCAAAGGAGAGACCACAGTTAATAATTTATTTTTTTTATCTGCTACTGTAAAACTTTTCTGATCATACCCCGGCTTCACATTTTGTTTGTTTGGAATAATCCAGATCTGGAAAAATTTTACAGGAATATCCGCATTTTTATTTTTTTCACCATGTTCTATTCCTGTTCCGGCACTCATTGCCTGCACATCTCCTTGTTTGATGATCTGTACATTTCCCATACTGTCTCTGTGTTCAAGTTCCCCGGAAGTTGGGATGGAAATGATTTCCATGTTTTCATGCGGATGAGTGCCAAAACCTTTTCCACCGGCAACTGTATCATCGTTTAAAACACGGAGAGCTCCAAAATGAATTCGTTCCGGATTATAATATCCTGCAAAACTAAAACTGTGGTAAGAATCCAGCCATCCATGGTTGGCATGTCCTCTTGTATTTGCTTTATGTAAAACTGATTTCATACGATTTAATTTTTTTCTTTTATTTTTTCTTTTACCAGGGTTTCTATCAGCCAGATAAATTCAGAAATAAAATTGTGAACATTATTCTGAAATTTTTCATCAATAAGTTTTCCTTCCGCATCAAACTTTTTATCCACTTGTGGTACAATCAGCAAATAAGGAGATGCAATTCCAAACAGTGCCGGCACTAATTGCAATAATTGTTGTGAGGCCCTGATGCCACCCATTGCTCCCGGGGATGCAGTAACTATTCCAAAAGGTTTATGCTGTTGTTTTGGAAAATGATCCAGCAGATTTTTTAGCGCCGGAGAATAACTGCCATTATATTCCGGAGTAACCAGAATAAATGCTTCGGCATTAAAAACCCGATTGGCCAAAGGTTTAAATTCTTCAGGCGTTTTATTTTCTGACACAAAAACAGTTTGCACCATGGGAAGATTCCAGTCTTTTAAGTCAATCACATCCACTTCATGATCGGTTTGGGCTTGCAAAAGGTTTTTTAAATGAATGGCTACTCTTCGGGTAACACTGTTGATTCGGGGGCTTCCTGATATTATTTCTATTTTCATGATGATTATCCTTTGTTCAAATATTATTCCTGATACCAGATTGTCAACTAATGGCAAAATTCAGGTTTTTATGTCATGAGATCTCTTGATATATGTTAAGATCAATACTAATTGACAGTTTGACCTGAAAATATATGATGAATGATATAATTTCGGAGGTATTAAAATATTTGAAATGATCAACCGAAGAAAATTTATACATGCCTCTGTGTTTACTTCATTTGCAAGCCTCATTACGAAAAAAACTTTTGCATTACCTGAATCTAAAACAGCAGAAAATAAACCAATTGTCATATCAACCTGGGATGCGGGGTTGGAAGCAAATAAAGCTGCATGGGAGATACTGAGTAAAAAAGGAAGGGCATTGGATGCAGTGGAAAAGGGTGTGATGGTAACCGAAGATTCAAAGAATTGTTGTGTTGGCCTTGGTGCAAACCCTGACAGAGATGGGTTTGTTACATTGGATGCCTGCATCATGGATGAATTTTCAAACTGTGGCAGTGTTGCTTTTTTAGAAAGGATCAAACACCCGGTTTCAGTGGCAAGGAGAGTGATGGAAAAAACACCGCATGTGATGTTGGTTGGCAGTGGTGCACAACAATTTGCTGTAGCAGAAGGATTTCATCTGGAAGAACAGAAGCTTTCTCCGGATGCGCAAAAAGCTTATGAAAACTGGTTGAAAAAATCAGAATATAAGCCACCTGCTATCAACATAGAAAATAAACAAGGACATGGTCCGTTTGCACCAAATAAATTAGAAAATGGCGAATGGAACCACGATACTATCGGTATGGTTGCCATGGATGTAAATAGTAATCTAAGTGGCAGTTGTACCACCAGCGGCGCAGGTTTTAAAATGCGTGGCCGTTTGGGTGATTCCCCCATCATTGGTGCCGGACTTTTTGTAGATAATGAGGTGGGTGCCTGTACTGCAACCGGACAAGGAGAAGATGTGATCCGTGTAGCAGGATCTCATTCTGTAATAGAAATGATGCGTCAGGGACTTTCACCGGAAAATGCATGCAAAAAAGTAATTGAACGTATTGTGAAAATAAAGGGAGATAAAGTAAAAGATATACAAGTTGCATTTTTAGCACTCAATAAAAAAGGGGAGGTGGGATCATTTTCAATTCATAAGGGATTTAGTTATGCTTTGAGAAATGAGGTAGAAGAGAAACTGGTGAAAGGGAAGAGTTGGTTTACATAAAAAAATGTTCAATTAACAATGCTCAATGCTTAATGCTCAAAGCTCAATGTTCATTATTCAATTTAAAGCAACCTGAAATGAACAATGAGCATTGTTAGTTGAGCATTGAACATTTGTATTTTAAAAGACAAGAAAAATTATGTCATACATCATCGAAATAGCAACCTCCGATTATAATACTACAAAAGCTGCGGTTGAAGGTGGAGCTGATCGTATCGAGCTTTGTGCCAATCTTGCTGAGGGGGGTACTACTCCGTCATATGCTCATATAAAAAAATGCCGGGAAGCTTTTGATGTTTTATTATACCCAATCATCCGTCCAAGAGGTGGCGATTTTTTGTATAACAAAGATGAGTTTGCCATCATGGAAAATGATATTAAATTATGTAAAGAACTTGGTTGTGACGGAGTGGTAATTGGTTTATTGAACATAGATGGCACAATTGATATTGCCAGGACAGCAGAACTGGCTGAACTTGCCTATCCAATGGGAGTTACCTTTCACCGTGCATTTGACAGATGCAAAGATCCCTTTATAGCCCTGGAAGAATTAATAGAGATTGGCTGCGAAAGGATACTAACTTCAGGGCAGGTGCCTTCAGTAAATGATGGAGTGGATTTGATTACTGAATTAAATAAAAAAGCGGACCAGCGGATTGTTATAATGCCCGGCAGTGGTGTAAGAAAGGAAAATATAAGAATGCTGTCAGAGAAAACCGGCTGTACAGAATTTCATTCATCATTGCGAAGTAAAATAATAAGTCCGATGCTGTTTGTGCATCCCGGGTTTGCAGGTTCGGAAGAAAGTTATCAGAATGGTTTTATTGATCCGGAAGAAGTCAGTGCATTGAGGAATGCCTTAGCTTGATTTTATTCCGGACATCTTCAATTATATTGGGAATACAGCTTTCCGGAAAAGGGGAAACACAGCTTACATTGATCTCACATAATGTATATTTTTCTCCGGCGATTTTCGCATTAATTTTATTGATAAAAAAATCAGCATCCCATATTACTGGCATCAACTCATTTTCGATCGATGCTATTTTTTGTAACTGGGGCACCCATTTTTTTTCCATAATTTCTCTTAAGTCCTGAAACAAACCACAGTCTTCACTATAATAATACCTCTTGCCAGGTAACCTGGATATTAATTCTCCCGGCTTTTTCGGGTAAAGTGCATTTACTTCCTGGTATCCGAATCCGGAAACTTTAACCCCTGTGAGGTAACAACGTACCATTCCGTTTACAATTCCCGGATTCCATTCCTGATCAATCAGTATACCATCCTGATCAAAATAGGTTTTGAACTCATTAAAAAAATTATCCAGGCTCAGCAAATATTCTTCTGCACTTTTTACAGCATGAGTTACACAGATTTTATTTTCATGAACATTTTTGGTGTCAATTTTAAATACACCATTACCTCCGTTACCCCTGTATTGTTTTAGGATCCTGATTTCTCCGGCATAATTTGAAAACTGTTTTTTGAAATCATCAAAAGAATGATAGAGTTTACAATCTCCTCCAAATTTCGTTTCTCTTATTTTATACAATATTTCTTTTGTGCCGATTTTTAATATCACTTCAGGATGAGCAGAAACAAAAACTCCCTTTGCAGAAAGTTCAGCAAGCATGGAATCCAATCTTTTCCTGTTATTACCCTGTTCTATTGGATTTACCCAAACCAGCAGGGCATCATAGTTTTGGAGTTCAGTAATTAGTTTATCTGCAATGTTATCATGATAAATTACAGAATATATATCGAATCCCTGGTCAAGAAAAGCGTCAGCAAGATTTTTATATTTCTCTTCAGTTAGGGCATTCCTGGAGGAACCAGGTTCTGCAAATATTAAAATGGCTATTGATTTATTTTTCATAATAAACCTATCATTTTAAAAGAAGATTATTTTAAATGTAACAGGCAGGACTTTGTCTGCAGTTTTTTTACTTCATTTTTTTAGCTGTTTCCAATCGTTCGGCATCTTTATATAACCGTCGGTAATGGCTGCGTTTAGAAGATACAATTTTCAGTTCATGATGATAAATTAAAATAATCTGCAACTCGTTTGTTTGAGTTAAAAGACTTCCTGGCAAATTATTTTTGAACTTGATCATTAATCATGAAATAATGTACTTTTCATTTATAGTTAATGTATCAATGGCATTTTCTAAATTTTCAGCTTCTTCATGTATACAGCATCAGCTTCAACCGCTTTCAACGGAGTGGTATCATCATAGCGTTCCTGTTCTACAATATAGTATTGCATCCCGTTCTTTTTTGCTGTCTTAAGAATTTTGCCATAATCAATTGAGCCGGTTCCAAGATTACAGCTTGCATCCTTGTCTGTTTCCGGCACATTTTTTTTGCGATCTTTTACATGGCATAGTTTGAAGCGGTTCGGATATTTTTTCAACCAGGCTTCAATATCCTGTCCGCCTGCAACTACCCAGTACATATCAAGTTCAAAATCTACAAGTGAAGGATCAGTATTTTTCATCATCACGTCCTGTCCCATTTCACCATTAATATTTACAAAAGAATAATCATGGTTATGATAGGCAAATCGAATTCCGTTCTTTTTACAAACCTCTCCTTTTTGATTAAACTCATCTGCAAATTTTTTAAATTCATCAATGCTTTTTTGCGGACCTTTCCAGGGGCAGATCAGGTATTTGATCCCGATCTCAGCAGCTTCTGCTGCTTTTTTTTCAAAATGTTTAGTTATATCACAATGGCTGGAAACTATTGACATGCCCAGCTCATCCATATAAGATTTGAACTCTTTATTACTCATTCCCCAATAGATTCCTTTTGGCCCTTCAAAGCCTTCAATTTGTTTATAACCAAAAGAAGCAACCTGTTTCAAAACTCCTTTCGGGTCCTTAGGCATATCTGCACGGAGTGTATAGAGCTGAAGTCCGAATTTTTTAATCTTAGCTTCTGCTTCATCACTGGCCAAGGAAGCAAAAATTTTATTGGAAGCCAATCCGGTTAAGGCTAGGCCACCACTGATTCTCAGAAAGTCTTTTCTTTTCATAAATATTTTATTTATACAAATAACTTGTCACCTTTTTTATAAGGATATGCTCCATCATATTTACCGGGTGTTTGCTGGTAATTGAATGCTTCAGTCAATGCAGGTTTTGATGTAAAATATCCGAACAGGGTCAATTGTTTAATCATGGTGAAATAATGATTCGGCGTGCCCTTCTCCTTATTCTTGTTATAATCTTTTGCTTCCTTATCCAGGGCTTTTAATAATTCTGTGCGGTGTTCTGCGGATGCTTTCATGAAATCATGTCCATGCATTTTATTGCAGGCTTCATCAATTTTTGTAAAGGCTTCACGAAAAACTAGCTGATCTTTTTCTTCATAACAATCAGCAACCATCACTGTCATTAATTTACCAACTTCAGCATCTTTGGCACCGGGAGTATTGGTTCTGGGCAAAATGGTTTCTGCAACTTCATCCAGGAAACTAATTTCAGAACTGCTGAAAGCCATGCCTGTTTTTGCTTCGGGGTTTTTACAGCCTGATAACAAAAAATCACCACCAATTACTACACCGCCAGTGGCAAGTGCGATCATTTTTAAAAGTTCTCTACGTTCCATAATTTAATATTTAAGAGTTTGCTTGATCAATAATTATTAATTATTATAAATTCATTTTTTTAAGTTCACTTACTGCATAGTCGGCCGCCCTTGCTGTAAATGCCATATAGGTCAGCGATGGATTTACACAGGATGAACTGGTCATACAGGCACCATCCGTTATAAATACATTCAGTGCATCCCAAACCTGGTTGTGTTTATTCAATACACTTGTTTTTGGATCAAGCCCCATCCTGGCAGTTCCCATTTCATGAATGCCATGACCAATGGCATGGCCCTGATCCCATGTTGA
>CAZOOT010000020.1:0-37389 GCA_964581455.1 uncultured Chitinophaga sp.
TATATTCCGGAAATGCTGCATCGTAATGTAGAAGAACTACGGACAAAGTATCTTGATATCATTCATGAATCTTCTTTTCAAAAAGAGTTTAATGAGTTGTTGCATGATTATGCCGGCAGACCAACGCCGCTTTACCTGGCGCAGCGGTTAAGTAGGAAATTTAATACAACAATTTATCTCAAGCGGGAAGATCTCTGTCATACCGGTGCACATAAAATAAATAATACGATCGGGCAGATATTACTTGCATTAAATCTGGGTAAAAAAAGGATCATAGCTGAAACAGGAGCAGGTCAGCATGGTGTGGCAACAGCAACTGTATGTGCATTGAAAGGAGTGGAGTGCATTGTGTACATGGGTGAAAAAGATATTGAGCGGCAGGCACCCAATGTGGCCAGGATGAAAATGCTGGGTGCAAAAGTGATCCCGGCTCTTTCGGGCAGCAAGACTTTAAAGGATGCAACCAATGAAGCCATCCGTGACTGGATAAATAATCCAAACGACACACATTATATAATAGGTAGTGTGGTTGGGCCGCATCCTTACCCTGATATGGTGGCCCGTTTTCAAAGTGTGATCAGCGAAGAGATGCGTAAACAGCTTTTAGAAAAAACAGGAACTGAATTACCCACCCATGTGATTGCCTGTGTGGGCGGAGGCAGTAATGCAGCCGGTGCATTTTATCATTTTCTTGATGAACCGAAAGTGAATCTGATTGCAGTAGAAGCTGCCGGCCAGGGCATCAACAGCGGGTTGAGTGCAGCTACAACACAATTGGGTAAGCCTGGTATTTTACATGGCAGTAAAAGTTTGCTGATGCAAACAGAAGATGGACAAGTAGTGGAACCGCATAGCATTTCTGCAGGATTGGATTATCCGGGAATCGGACCACTGCATGCACATTTATATGAAAGTGGTCGTGCAGAATTTTTAAGTGCTACCGATGATGAAGCATTAACTGCAGCATTTGAACTGGCGAAGCTGGAAGGGATCATTCCGGCTCTTGAAAGTGCACATGCATTATACAGCCTATCCCTCTTATCCCTTTCCGAAGGAAAGGGAGGCCCAACTTCATTACAGGAAATAAACAGTAGAGCTAACAGTTCTTCTTTGAATATATATGAACGTGTAAAGATTTCAAAAGAAAGTGTGGTGGTGGTTTGTTTGAGTGGGAGAGGAGATAAGGATCTGGATACATATATGAAGAAAATGCCCCTCTAAATCTCCACTGAAGTAAGAATTTATTGTTGTATTTGGAATAAAAGTTATCAGGTTTATCAACAAAGAAATATGAATGGAGATCGAAAATATAATTTCAAAAACAAATGAGGTTATAATAGAATTAATGTCAAATGGAGAAAGAAAAAAAAAGTAGAATCAGCAGAATGTTCGAAAGTCTCCCCTTCAGGGGAGATTTAGAGGGGCAGAAGAGAAAACCTGTTCTTAATGTTTACTGCACTGCAGGCTACCCGCATTTGGATTCGACATTAGAAGTGATGAATGCTTTACAGAATAATGGAGTGGATATTATAGAACTTGGTATGCCTTACAGTGATCCGCTTGCAGATGGCCCGGTTATACAGGAAAGCAGCAGTGTGGCACTTTCAAATGGTATGACGATCAGAAAGCTGTTTGAACAATTAAAAGATTTCAGAAAAGATATTTCAATTCCAGTTGTTTTGATGGGCTATATGAATCCGGTATTACAATATGGGTTTGAAAAATTTTGTGCTGATGCGTCCGGAGTTGGAATTGATGGATTAATCCTTCCCGACTTACCGGAACATGAATTTGAAAACGAATATGCCAATATCATTAACAAATATGGTCTTGATTTTATTTTTCTGGTTACACCTGAAACAAGCGAAGCAAGAATAAAAAAACTTGACAGATTAAGCTCCGGGTTTTTATATGCCGTTTCTTCTTCTTCAACTACTGGTTCGGATAAAAACATTACAGATGTAGAAACTTATTTGAAAAAACTTCAGCAATTAAACCTTCAGAACCCGGTTTTGGTAGGATTTGGTATAAAAGATAAATCTACATTTGAAACCGCCTGTAAAACTGCAAACGGGGCAATTATAGGATCTGCTTACATTAAAGCGTTGTCGGCAAAAGGCAATATAGCTGACATCACCCGTAAATTTTTAGATGGAATTAGGAATTAAGAGTTAGTAAGGCTGGAAATATTTGCTATTTTTACAGGCAAATCATTCCGGAACTTATTATGAAAATATTCTTACAATTTATTCTTTCCCTGTTAATATCAGCAAACCTGTTTGCCTATACAGTTACAGATACAAGCTTTACAATTAAGGGAAACATTACCGGAATTGCCGATGGAGCTGAAGTAATCATTGAAGATGCAAATACGAATATAGTGTTTGCAAAGACGAAAATTACAAAGGGAATTTTTACGGCTAAAGGTAAAGTGCCGGAGCCAACTTTGTGCTGGTTAAAAATAACCGGTGAAGCTCCCCAGTATATCTATGTTGAAAACAGTTCTATTTCAGTAACAGGGAGCAAACCCGTAGCATTGAATTTAAAGATAGAAGGTTCTAAATCACAGATGGATTTTTCTGAATTTCAAAAAGTATTCAATCCGATTTTTATGAAATTGCAATCGACTGTGAATTCTATCAATTCATCTTCTTTCGGAAATTTAAGGGACAGCCTGATAGGAATATATGAGTCAGTAAAAGAATTGATGCATGTTAATCTTGACCTGTTTGTAAAAAGATTTCCTTCTTCCTATGTAACTCCGTTTATTTTATTTGCTACTGCACAATATTATGAAGATCCTGTTCTATTAGAATCCAGGTTTGAAAAAATAGACTCTTCCATCAGGGGATCTCAGATCGGAACCAGCCTGCGGCAGTATATTGTTTATAATAAAGTAGGAGCTGTGGGTACAAAAGCGATCGATTTTACACAGCCGGATACAATGGGAGTTCCTGTTGCACTTTCATCCTTCAAAGGGAAATATGTACTGGTAGATTTTTGGGCAAGCTGGTGTGGCCCCTGCCGTATGGAGAATCCGAATGTAGTGGAGAACTATAATCATTTTAAAGAAAAAAATTTTACTGTATTAGGAGTTTCGCTTGACAGGCCCGGACAAAAAGATAACTGGTTACAGGCCATAAAAAAAGACAGCCTTACCTGGACCCATGTAAGCGACCTTCAATTTTGGAACAATGCAGCTGCCCAGTTATATCGTGTTTCCGGTATTCCTTTCAACTTGCTGGTAGATCCTGAAGGAAAGATACTGGCCCGTAATCTTCGGGGCACGGATCTTAAAACAAAACTTTGCGAGTTATTGGGTTGCGAATAAAAAAATACAGAACCTGAATAAGTATTCAGATTCCGAATTTTTATAATTCAGATTTAATTCACATCCTTCCCTGCTTTTAATTTTTCAATCATTGATGTTACACTGGTTTTGTTATTTACATCCGGAGCAAGCGGTAATGCCTGCTCAGCATATTTTAATGCATTCTTATAATCTGCATTGGCAGAATGCCCTCTTACTAGCCCTACCAGGGTAGTAAACTGGTTTGGATATTTTGAATAATTTGTTTTAAAAACTTCGAGAGCTTCCTTTGCTTTTTTCTGAGTTAATAAGGAACGTCCATATTGATGCATTTCAGTCATACTGGCAAGAGGAAGTGCTTTTTTAATCGCTTCATTTGCTTCATTTGTTCTTCCTGATTTTTCCAGAATTTGTGCTTTGGTACTTGCAGCCCTGAAACTTTTATCACCTTCAAAACCCGGACTGGTTGCCGAATCAGCCCAAAGTAAAGCTTCTTCAAGATTTACGTTTCGTTGCAAACACCAGTCTGCTGCCTGTGCCCAGCTTTGCCAGATAAATCCTTTGTCAGTTCTTAATTCTTTTCTGAATAATTCCAGCTGATCTTTTATATAATCTACTTCCACTTTGAATCCTATCATTAGTTTTTCCCATGATAAAGCTATAAAAGCAGAATTTTCTGTTTCATCTGAAAACTCATATTTCAGCCATTCGACACTTTTATCCAACGCAACTGGTTTTACTTTTACCCTTAAAGCATCTTCGTTTTCATTATAAAAATAACTTCCCCAGTTTGAATTGTTTTTTGAAAAGATCAGGGTGCATTCTGAGGGATCATAGGCAATAAAAAATCCATACTTGCCTGCCGGTATTTTTTTCCCTTCTATGGAAACATCAGTAGAAAATTCAATGGTTGTGTTTTCATTGGCACCGGCACGCCAAGGCGCTGCTTTGGATGAACCAAAACCCTGGTCAATAAAACCGGTATGTACTAATCCTCCCCAGATTTTTCCTTCTCTTCCCTTTACTCCAGGCCGGTCATAATTGATCGTCACTTTTATAAGCCCGATTTGTTCGCTAACTGTTGCTTTTTTATTTCCTCCGCTTGGTAATACAGTCAATGGTATTTGAGAATATACCAGGTTTGCTGATAATACAAGAACAGAAAGAAAAAGAATTTTATTTTTTTTCATAAAAAATAATTTTACCAAATCTAATTACTTCTATAAGCCCTATTTATTATTTATTTATTCCGGAAAAAAAAGCTGATAAATGGAATTTCTTTTAGATGTAGATAAAATGGGAAGGAAATTTATAGCAGCAAAATTTGTTGAGAAACAATTAATTGGGATAACTGTGATTTATTTATTTCGATCTTTACCAGAATTGGCACTGGCTTTGAAAAGCTGAATTTGAACTAAAAATGTATGTTATGAAAAAGAATTTTTTATTGCTATTATTTTTTGCTTTAGGTTTTATGTATAAACCGGCACAGGCACAAGTCGGTGTTAATATCAACATAGGCGCTCAACCGGTATGGGGTCCTGTTGGATATGATTATGTAGAATATTATTATTTTCCGGATATTGAAGTTTACTATTATGTACCTACCCGCAGGTATATATACTTAAGTAACAACAATTGGATATTCAGCGCATCATTGCCTTACCAGTACAGGAATTACAATGTTTATACCGGATACAAAGTAGTCATAAACGAACCCAAGCCCTACCTGCATTTTCATACCCATAAAGCAGCTTATGCTAAATACAAAGGCTATTATGGCAAACAAGTCATTATTAAAAACAGTAATGAACCGAAATATTATGTTGTAAAAGGGCATCCAAAAAATAATGGAAATGGAAACAATCAAATCAGTAAATCAGGAAATAAAGGAAACGGTAAAGGAAAGTCAAAAGGAAAGCATTGATTTTTGGGCTGATGGTTTTTCGGCTTAGGGAAAAGGCCCCGGGAATTTACCGGGGCCTTCATTTTTTAAATCAGTTGTCTTTTATATAACTGTATCGCATTTTCAAAACCCATGTATAGTGCATCACAGATTAAAGCATGTCCGATACTTACTTCATCCAGCATGGGAATATTTTGTTTTAAAAATTTTAAATTAGTCAGATCAAGGTCATGACCGGCATTGATACCAAGTCCAATTTCCCTTGCTCTTTTTGAAGCAGCAACATAAGGAACGATTGCCTGTTGCTTATTGCCCATTGCAAAGTGCTTTGCAAAATTCTCTGTATATAATTCAATCCTGTCAGTCCCGGTTTCTGCGGCTCCTTCTACCATTGTAATATCAGGATCCACAAAGATCGAAACCCGGATACCTGCTTTTTTGAAAACAGAAATTGTTTCTTTCAGATAATCTTTATTCTTTATTGTATCCCATCCATGATCAGAAGTTAGTTGGCCCAATACATCGGGTACCAGGGTTACCTGGTCAGGTTTGGTTTCCAGAACGAGGTCAATGAATTTTTGTTCTTTACAATTTCCTTCAATATTAAATTCAGTTGTAATAATTTTTTTGATACCTCTTACATCCTGGTAGCGGATATGCCTTTCATCCGGCCGGGGATGAACAGTAACGCCGTCTGCACCGAATCGTTGTGCATCGATAGCTGCTTTTACTACATCAGGATTATTTCCTCCCCTTGAATTCCGGAGCGTTGCAAACTTGTTGATATTGACAGAAAGTTTTGTCATAAAGCGAAATTACAAATTCAGAAATTGGCAGACTTTTCAGGAGTTCTTTTTATTGCTCCTGAGCATTTCAGGAAATCCCATTTTGCGGGACAATGCTGTTACTGCCGTAGCAATTCTTTTGTCTTTTGTCGGATCTGTTTTGGCGCTATCGATCCATTTGCTGAAATAATCCTGGTGTGATTTTGGAAGTGAAGAGAAGAATTTTTTTGCCGGCGGGTCATCATCAAGACATCTGATAAAATCATTATTCGGTTTAAAAGGAGTACGATCAATTTCAATTTGCACCTGCAGCATTGCTCCTTTCTTTTTTCTTATACCTTTTCTTATTTCTGCGTTAAGGGGCATGATGAATTTTCCTCCACCCATCGGGAGCAATGCAATTCTTTTAACAGGAAACTGATCAAGTTTACCTTTTACCCTGAATCCTTTTTTGTTACCTGGCATCAATTTTTCTGTGATATCAATAGGAATTTCAATATAAGTCCATCCGGTTTTTTCACCCTGTTGTCCGAATTGTTTTATGGTTGTTGTGAAAGAAATCATTATTGTAATAATAATTTTTTTAAAAAAGAATCGCCCCATTTAGGGGCGATGATAAAAAAACTTTCTCTTATTTGGCAGGAGCCAGTGACATGTCAGAGTTCCAGCAATCACGGTGAAGTTTCCATTTTCCATCTTCCATTTTCCAAACTACCAGGTATTTACCTTTATCTATTTCTTTTCCGTCTTTATCTGTCATAGAGAAAGTGCCTTCTTCAGTTACTGCAGTTTCATTTCCCCAAACTTCAATCGTGGTTAATTTAATTCCCAGTTTTCCCATTGCATTAAACATCCCGCCAAATGTAGATTGTATATTGCTTCTTCCGGTGGCAACTGGCATATTTGGTCCCATAAGTTTTCCATCTGTTGTATACAGGTTTGCAAGACCTGCGGAGTCTCCTTGTCCTATAAATGCTGCAAACTCAACGTTAGCTGCTTCAATTGATGTTTTAGCAGCAGCCAGGTCAAAAGCCGGGCTTGCATTCTGGTCAGTTCCAGGTTTATCTGAATCTTTACATGCCAGGAATAAAAATGAAGAAATAATTATCAACGTAGCTGATTTAATAATCTTTTTCATAAATATATTTTTAGTAAAAAAATGGTTTGTAATATACATTTTTTTGGGAATTAAATTTTTCCTGAAATAAAAAACCCACTTTTTGGTAGTGGGTTTAAAGTATAATCAGTTTATAATTCTAGTACCTGTAAAGATCAGATTTAAAAGGTCCGTTCTTTGGAATACCTAAATAATCAGATTGTTCTTTTGTCAGTTCATCCAATACCACACCGATTTTGGCCAAATGCAGCCTGGCAACTTTCTCATCAAGATGTTTTGGTAATACATATACTTTGTTTTCATAGTTCTTATGATTATTCCAAAGTTCAATCTGTGCCAGTGTCTGATTGGTAAAGGAATTACTCATTACAAAAGATGGATGGCCAGTAGCACAACCAAGATTTACCAGGCGGCCTTCAGCCAGCAGAATGATGTCTTTTCTATCAACTGTATATACATCTACCTGTGGCTTGATGGTATCTTTTGTGTTTCCATAATTTGTATTTAACCAGGCTACATCTATTTCAATATCGAAGTGCCCGATATTGCATACGATCACTTTATCCTTCATCAGTTTGAAATGCTCACCTGTGATCAGGTCGCGGCAACCCGAAGCTGTAACTACTATGTCCGCTTCTTTTACCGCATCAATCATTTTCTTTACTTCAAAGCCATCCATAGCAGCCTGCAATGCACAGATAGGATCAATTTCTGTTACAATCACCCTGCAACCTGCTCCTTTTAATGAGGCAGCAGATCCTTTACCTACATCACCATATCCGCCAACTACAGCTACTTTACCAGCCATCATCACATCAGTAGCACGACGGATCGCATCTACCAAACTTTCTTTGCATCCGTATTTATTATCAAACTTACTCTTGGTTACAGAATCGTTTACATTAATACAAGGAACCGGTAAAGTTCCTTTTTCTACTCTCTCATATAATCTGTGTACACCAGTAGTGGTTTCTTCAGAAATACCTTTCAGGTGTTGAATTAATTCCGGGTATTTATCCAAAACAATATTGGTAAGGTCGCCACCATCATCCAATATCATATTTAAAGGACGGTCGGCAGATCCGAAAAATAAAGTTTGTTCTATACACCAATCAGCTTCTTCATTTGTCTGTCCTTTCCAAGCATATACACCAATGCCCGCAGCAGCAATAGCCGCGGCTGCATGATCTTGTGTTGAAAAAATATTGCAGGAACTCCATTTTACTTCGGCTCCCAGCTCCACAAGAGTTTCAATGAGTACGGCAGTTTGAATAGTCATGTGCAGGCATCCGGCAATCCGGGCACCTTTTAAAGGCTTTTTATTTCCAAATTCTTCACGAAGAGACATTAAGCCCGGCATTTCTGCTTCAGCTAATCTTATTTCTTTACGACCCCATTCCGCAAGGCTCAGGTCCTTTACTTTGTTTTTCAGATCGAAATCGATCTTGGATGTGTTCATAACTGGCATTTTGTAAAAATGTTTTTTTGTGCCGCAAAAGTACAATTATCCCTCTTAAATCAGTAATTTGTTTCGCTTTAAATAGGGATAATTTGCAGAAATAGAGAATGATGTACAACGATATCTTTATACAGGTCGTCAAATGAATACTTTAAAAAGCAAACTATGAAATACGTAAGATTTTTATTTCTTGGCTGTGGGCTAATTCTTTTTTGTTCTTTGGCAAATGCACAAAGGGGTAAAGCAAAAAAAGATGAAAAATTTGATCAAAAGCTTTTATGTCCTTTTGAACATGGTATGGGCCGTGAACCTAAAGAAGCATTTACCTGGGATCCGCCGGACCAGAAAGTGATCATGATGAGTAAAGTGGATACGGCCATCAGAAGTGCAATTGATTCAAAAGTTATTTCCATTAATCCCACTGAGGACGGCCGTTTTGAAATGGTGGTTTATTACAAGGAATGGTATTTCTGGTATTATGGAATGACAAAAGTTTTGGTGAATATCAACCAAACAATTAAGGCAGGACAGGTAATTGGCACCTATACTTTCGGGCATGAATTGGAATTTAGAATGTTCAGGGATGAAGCACCTATGGACCCTCGTGAATTTCTTGAGTGTAAAACAAATTCTGCAGACAATTGAACGTTTTTCAGAATTCAGGGCATGTATGTTTATGAAACTATATCAGGAGCAATTAACGGATTAAAGGAAAGAGGTTATAAACTGGATTTTAATCTGAAGGAAAATCGCATTATCTGTGAAGATGAAAAATTTCAACCGGAAGACTTTGAGATAACAGAATTTTACAGGTTTGAAGGTGAAACAGATCCTTCCGATGAGGCTGTCGTTTATGCAATTGAATCAAACAATGGGAAAAAGGGTGTATTGGTAAATGCATTTGGGATTTATGCAGATCCGCTAAGTGACGATATAATTAAAAAACTTTCTTTCCATAAAAAATAAAGCATGCTACAATTGAAACAGTTCTTATTATTTAAAATATTTTTCCTGGTCACTTTTTTTGTAAATGCGCAAATAGATAGTCTCAATTTGGCTTGCCCTCTTGCAAATGGAACGCCAAGAATTATCAGGTCAAGTGACAGGGATTACCAGCGTTCATCAGAATATGGTGTGATGATCACCAGTAAAACGGATACACTCGTAAATGCTGTTTATGGCGCCTCCGTAGTCATTGTTACCAGGACTGAGGATTCAAAATATGATGTTGTGCTGCAATACCGGGGTTTTTATTTTTGGTATGCCGGAGTGTTATCTCCATTGGTAAAAGCCGGTACTAAAGTAAATAAGGGAGATGTAATAGGCACATATAAACCAGGTGATTTATTAGAATTAATGATGTTTCTAAAGGAAGAACCAGTTAATCCCAGGAAATTTTTAAGATGCAATTAAGAAGATCTTGTCCCGATGTGAGATAACGGGCATCAGTTTTCCGGGCTCAGTTTTTTCTCCATCACATAATCATTCATAAAATAACCATTACCAATATCAAAGTCAGCGGTTGTAATGATGTTGAATCCCAGTTTTTCATAAAATTCTTTTGCTTTATTGATCCTGTTTACCTGTAGCTGCAATGATTTGGCACCTAATGGTTTTATCGATTCCAGAATTTGATTCACCAGCAATTTCCCGGTTCCTTTACCTTGTTGATCAGGTAAAACATAAAGCTTCTGTAATTTCCAAATCCCATCTGCTTCATATGCATAGGATGCGTATCCGACTGGGTTTTCGTTTTCATAAACGATTAAAAAGGTACAGCCCTCTTCTGTCATTTGTTTTGAAAGTGATGTTTCGCTATACATCATCTCCAGCATATAATTGATCTGTTCTTGTGATATGATGGATGAATAAGTCTGCGGCCATACAAGTAAAGACAGTTTTCGAATAAGTGGTATATCTGATAAACTTGCTTTTCTTATTTCGAATTTAAGTTGTTTATCCAGGTAAACTTGCTTCGACAATTGCTGGTGTATTTTAATGTGTTTTCTGCTTAACCTGATCGCAATAATGTAGGACACGATAGCTCCGGCAAATAATAAACCATCAGAAACAAAAGGTTTTACTTCCGGTGATCTTTCCAGAAACAGGAAAAAGTCAAATGTGCCATGAAAAAATACTGCCCAAAATAATCCTGTAAGCAGATACCTGAAGCTATTGTTACTGTCAAATTTTGCCTTACCTGCAAAATATCCCATTACTACTGCAAATGTGGCGTGTGCCGGTACGCTTAAAAACATTCTTACAAAAGCAGTATTGTAACCATATACCATTACATAACTTATGTTTTCAAGTGTGGCAAATCCCATGCTTACCATCACGCTGTAAACAATACCATCGAGCGGTTCATCAAAACTTTTTTTTCTGAAACAGTAAAACCGAAGCACCAGGAATTTACTCAACTCTTCACTTAAAGCAACAACAGCAAATGCATAAACAGCAGTGTGAATAATGCCATTTCCAAAATAAGGCATGAAGAAATTCTCAATAAAGTATGCCGGGATAATAGCAATTACGCCAAATAGAAAACTTGCCAAAAGCAACCGCTTGGGTTCTTTATTATAAATGTCTTTTAAAAAAATATAAAAACAAATTGCCAGGCCGGGAGCAATTGCCAATGCCAACAAGGTCATTTTAAAACTTTGACGAAAGGTAAGAAAACAACCAATGTGAATAAAACCGGTAGTTGATCTTTGGAGTTTTGATATTCCAATAAAAATCTGAAAGGATTAATTCTTTTTCTTTTCCTTTTTATTAAATAGTTTTTGAAAAAGTCCTTTCTTTTTAGCTGTATCGGATTGTGTGGGGTCTCCGATCTTTGGCAATGTACCTGAATTGTTTTTAGAAGTATCTTTTTTAGGTTTTTCTTCTTTTTTGTCGTCTGTTACAGGTTTACTTTCCGGACCGATATATTCATTAGTTCTGATGATTTGAAAATCTGATTCTCTTCCAACACCCTGGTCTTCTCCCTCAGCTCCCGGAGGAGGCAATGCATCAATTAAGTTTAATACATCATCAGCGCTATTCATTTCAAGATCTACGTCAGTCGGCTTAGAAAACCTGGCATCCTTTTCAATTCCCAATTTTTTATCAGCATATACTTTTTTATAGAATCTTTCCCAGATAGGCATAGCTGCATATCCACCATATCCCCTGGCATCATTTTTATTTAAACGAATGAACCGGTCATCGCATCCTACCCAAACTCCTGCCATTAATTGCGGCGTATATCCCATAAACCATGCATCACTATTTTCATTTGTTGTTCCGGTTTTTCCACCCATTTCTGCTGCACCTAATCTGTTTCTTAATCCCGCTGCAGTTCCCCTGTCAACAGAACCCTGCATCATTCTTACCATTCTATAGGATGTGGCTTCACTGATTGCTTCTTTTCGGTTTACACTATAATCATATCTTTTGATCACATTACCGTTTCTGTCTTCAATCCTGCTGATATACCAGGGCTTGGTAGCAAATCCTCTGCCTGCAAAAATGGTATAGCCCCAAAGCATTTCATAAAGTGAAAGATCACAGGCTCCAAGTGCATTGGAAGGGTGGGGGCCAATGTCTGTAGGAATACCAATCCGTTTTATGAATTCCTCAAAAGGCCCGGGGCCTACTGCTTTCATTATATAAGCACTTGCACAGTTATCTGAATATGCCAATGCACCTGCCATCGTTATCGTTCCACCTTTACAAACTTTCTGTGCTGGTACCCAACCCTGCCCCGGAAAATACTGGGCTTCCCGATCGCAAACTGTTTCTTCTGTAAAACCTCTTTCTTCCATGGCCTGGGTGTATAATAATGGTTTGATAGATGATCCAACCTGTCTTTGCGTTCTCAGGTTTACATGATCATATTTAAATGTTTTAAAACTCGTTCCACCCACCCATGCTTTTACTTCACCGGTAACCGGATCCATGGCCATAAACGAAGCCTGCATTATTTGCCGGTGATATATTATGGAATCCATTGGAGTCATGACGGAGTCTTTTTCACGGTTAGCATTCCATGCAAAAATTTTCATGGGAACCTTTTTCTTGAATGCCCTGCGGATCTCTTCATCAGTATAGCCTTCATCTTTCATGTTTCTCCACCGGTCACTCTGTTTCATGGCAGTTTCCAAAACATTTTGAAAACTTTTCCAGGCTGATCCATTTTTAATACTGGCCGTTGCATTCAAAGCTTTCTGCATGGTAGGCATCCACTCTGCTACTGCTTCCTCTGCATATTCCTGCATTCTCGGGTTGATGGTTGTGTATATTTTTAATCCGTCTTCATAGATATCATAACTATCTCCATTTGGCTTTTCAATAGTTTTTAAGAGTGTCTTTAATTCATCTCTTAGTATTTCCCGGAAATAAGGTGCATATCCGGTGTTTTCGTCTTGCTTTTTATAATTGATTTTTATGGGTTGGGTTTTAAGCTTGGCTGCTTCTATTTCACCCAGTTTATTGTTTTTCACCATTTGGTTGAGAACTACATTTCTGCGGTCGAGTGAAGCTTTTGGATTTCGATTGGGATTATAAAGTGTATTTCCTTTCAGCAAACCAACCAGCATGGCGGCTTCTTCTACTTGCAAGCGATCTGGTTCTTTTTGAAAAAAACTAAGGCTTGCATTGCGGATACCATAAATATTATTTCCAAAGGGAACAGCATTTAAATAAAGTGCAATGATCTCTTCTTTTGTAAAATTTCTTTCCAGTTTAATTGCGATGATCCATTCTTTTAACTTTTGGATCACCCGCATAGCTTTTCCTCTTTTTTCATGATCAAGTAAAGCTTTAGCTAATTGTTGGGTGATTGTGCTGCCACCTCCTTCGCGGCCCATTAGCACTACTGCCCGTAAAGTAGACCGGAAATCAATTCCTGAATGTTGATGAAAGCGTTCATCTTCTGTTGCGATTAATGCATCAACAATATATCTTGATAAATCTTTGTATTGTACATTGCTTCTGTTTCCCCTATCCAAGTAATATTTGCCCATCAGGGTGCCGTCGTCAGCATAGACTTCGGTAGCCTGAAGAATACTGGGGTTTTCCAGTTTTTTAAGTGAAGGCATCGGCCCGAATACTCCATAACTTGCACAGAATATCAGGATAACAAAGCTTATAAAACCAATTAAAAATAAACGCCAGAAAAATCTTACTGATCCACTCATGCTAAAAGCTTTTTGATATAGAACCTGGAATTATGTCCGAAATTATAGAAAGCAAAATGCAGAATAAGGTTTTTTGCATTAATTTTTTCCTAAAGCTATATTATAAAACAGAATATGGATTAAAACTTTCCGGGCAGGTTCTTTTCTATGAATTGTTTATAAGTATTTACTTCTTTATTTGATTTAAGTAATTCAAGGTTTTCATCAGAAATAATACTAAAACTATACCTGTCACTTTTTAGCCAGGGAACTATTTGGGTATTGCTTAAAGGTTTTGCAGCTGCTACATAATCAAGGGCAGCTTGTGCATTATCAAAGGATCCAATCAATAAGGCTTTATATTCTCCGTTAATATCTGTTATACTGAGGTTGAACTGGCGGTTAAAATATTTTCCCCGGTTATATATATTAAATGCATTCTTTGTTTCATTCATCCAAACCATATCAATATTTGTAAGAAAGATCATTACTGAATATTTGTCGTTTGGCTTATAAACAAAGGGTGCAACAGCGGGTTTAGAAAGAATACTATCAGTTTTTGTTTCAACTGTTTTTGGAATCACTGCAACAAGCTCTTGTTTTTTGGGTTGTTGGGTTAAAGTATCTGCCTTTACAATTGCGGGTGGTTGCGGAACATTAACAACTTTTGCCGGGATTGTTGACGCAGCAGTATCCACATATCTGATAACGTCTTCAGCCGGCCTTACTACCTGCATTGCTCTTAATTCCTGTTCAATGGCCTCTCTGCGGCTCAACACTTCAATAAGTGTATTTGCTTTTTCTGCCATCACCGTTCCCGGGAAAGTTTCTGTTATTTTTTTCAATGAAGCATTAGCCAGGCTATCTTGTTTTTGTCTGATATAATAAACAGATTCAATATAGAGTAACTGAGGCGTCCAGTAATGTGAACCATATTGTGCATCTGCTTTTGCTTTTTCTTCTATCGCTTTTCCGAATTTTCCTTCTATAAAAAGGTCATAGATCTGTTCGTAGGTTTTTGATGCTTCTGGATTACCTTCTATATTTCTGGGATCTTTTCCTGTTGTAACAATTGTTGTCAGCGGGTTGCCCGGGTATTTTTCTTCCATCACTTTTTTGGCTGCAGTTGCTTTACCAGCCTGGCTGGATTTTGTATAGCAATAATAAAGTGTAAATAATACTTCATCCATTTTTTCAAATAGCGGAAACCGCATTCTTAATTCTTCCAAAACCTGAATAGATGAATTGCAGTCCTCTACTTCTTCAGCCATTGATTTTCCAAGAATAAATAAAGATGTTTTGATAGAATCATTTGAGATCATTAATAACTCTTCCGTTAAAGGCAGTTTATTATAAAGTGATTCAAAAGTGATCTCTGTCGGTTCATTAATTATATTACTCACTGCCGGGATATCTGCAGCGGTAAGTGCCTGTGCTTTTTGAGTTATGTTGATTGCACTTGCACGACGCCAGTTATCCGTATTGGCACGGACGCCCCATTTTGCTTTAAATTCACTGATTCCCTGTGAACGTAATGCAGCATTATAAAAATACCATTCCCCTTTTCCAGTGGCAGTATTAAACAGATCGGGAACAATATTCTGATTGCCTGCACCAATAGGTATTAGAATTCCCGTTTCTTCTTTCAGGCCCTGTTCTTTCCTTAACTGCCGGGTAACTCTTTTCACAAAATCTTTTCTTTCATTCTCAGGCATCTCGGCAATCGTTTGCAGGCTGTCCTGCCGATCAATGATCTCAAGATGTGTAGCAATCTTATTCAGCAATTTTTTTCTGGCAACTATATTATCAATGTCTTTTAGTAAGGGATCATTTAGGTTCAGGCTGTCGTAACTATCAGAAGCGATCCGGTATTTTTTCTGATTAAATGCAAGTTCAGCTAATTGAAGCCAGGCTTTGTTTTTCAGGTTGAGATTTGTGGTATTGAATTCTGCACTTTTGGAAAGATATTTTTGCGCAGCAGAAAAATCACCCCTTTCCATTTCCATTTGAGCAATGGTAAAATAGATAATATCACGGTAGTCTGAGTATTTATCCCTGTTCGCCATTTTTAACAGGTCAACAATATTGCGGTTTATATAATTTTCCCCGCCGTCTTTATTGATTTTTATTGAATGCAGCCTTGCATAAATTTCCATGACCGGGTCTGTAGTATGGCTGATCACTTTTTCATAAAAAGTTTTAGCCAAATCCGGTTTATTGCTCAATTCATAAAGCTGTGCAATGAGAAACTCCCATCTTGCTTTTTCAATTTTTGTAGTTGCATTGCTTAATGCTTTGCTTAAATGAAAAGCAGCGCTGTCAAACATATTATTTCTGTAATACCACAAAGCTTCCACTTCTTCCAGATCAGGCTGCAATCTTTTAGGAAACAGAGGATCATTTTTCAATGCCACGATCAACCCGGCCGATTCTGCATACTCATTTTGTACAATGAGGGTTCGTATTTGCCAGATAAATGCATCATTCCGGCTGGGTGGTTGTGAAAATATTTTTTTGGGAAGACTGTTTTTTTCTTTTGTAGATATTGATAAAGTATTGTTTCCATCCAGGTTGCTGCCAATATTTTTATAGTAACCGTCTTTTTCTTTTTCTGCAAAAGCGTAATTGATAAATTGAAATGTGAGATATGCCGAATCGAATTGTTTCCTCAAAAAATATGCAGCCCCGGTGAGTAAATACAAATTATCGATCCAATCATTCCTGAGATCATGTAAAACAATACCCGTATTGGATTTATAAATGATAGAATCCAGCTGGATCCGGTTCTGAGCAGTAATATCCAGGCTGTAATTATAAAAAGAGAGCAATTCTGTATAATCGTCAACATGCTGCTGTTTTGCTATTTCCAGCACCTCATTCAGCTTATTGTTTGCGTTGAAGAAATAGTTGTAATGGGTAAAAGTGTTTTGGATAAAACGGCGGGGAAGCGAGAATTTCTTATTTTCCGATTTTTCGGAGCCTAATACCCTATCATCGTATTCCCGGGGCTTTTTTATATCAAAAGAAAAGCCTTGCTGGGCTTGAACGGGTAATACCGAAAAACAAAGGGAAATTAATATGGTGGTTGCTAAGATATTTCGGGTCATTGGTATACCTCGCTTGCTTATCTCTTAATAACTGAAAATCAGATAATTTATTTCAAAAATAAGCAGATTTTTGCTGTAAAATAATAGCTTTAAGGTTGTCTTTTCCTATTTTTAATATTCTGTAAAACAATTTATGTGAAAATTGATCCCGGTTCCACGCTAAAACGTCTCAGAAATCGCTATCGGTTGGTAGTGATGAATGATGATACTTATGAAGAAGTAGTGACATTTAAACTTTCCCGTTTAAGTGTTTATATCATGTTGAGCACAATTTTTGTACTCCTGGTTGGTCTTACAGTTGCACTTATTGTATTTACACCGTTGAAGTATTATATCCCCGGTTCCGGTTCAGATTACAGATCAGCCAGGGAAAGCCGTGAAATAAAATACAGAGCCGATTCGTTAGACAAACAGGTGTTTTATAATGAACAATACCTCGAATCTATCCGAAAGGTATTGCAGGGTGATCTGGAGACAAAACTGGATACTTCAGTAATTGAAGTACCGAAGGAAGAATATATTACCAATTAAAAGTTTAGTCTATGTTTAACTCAAAAAAACCAACTACAGAAATGATACCGGAAAAAACTAATGGAGGTAATGGTACTACGCTGATCAGCGCCGGTACCACATTAAAAGGTGATATCAGCAGCAATGCAGATTTGCGTATTGATGGCACTATTGTCGGAAACATTAATTGCAGTGCAAAAATTGTTATTGGCAGCAGCGGCCTGGTTGAAGGGGATATTTTTGGCAACCATGCAGATATTGTCGGAAAAATATCCGGCAATATCCGGGTAAAAGAATTGCTCCAACTGCATGGGGAATGCGTAGTCAATGGAAATATTTATGCTGCTAAATTACAAATTGAACCTACCGCTACTTTCAATGGGCAATGCCATATGGGAGCCAACGTGGTGGATATGTCAAACAACGAAATTGTCGCAGCAGCAAAATAATAACAAAAATGAATTGATGAAATATGCCGGAATGGGTACCTATATTCTGGTGGCACTCAGTTTAGGTGTATTTCTGGGAATGAAAGCCGATTCATTTTTACATCTATCCTTTCCTTTACTCATCTGGCTGGCTCCATTGATCATTTTAGGAGCTATTTTTTATAAAGTATTTAAAGACACTTCGAAAAAATAATTACATGAACTGGCAAGCAATCAGGTTTTTCAGACCGGCGATCTTTATTTTCTTTTTTCTTAACCTTGGTTTTTTTACAATGCAAAAAAGATTAAATGAAAAGGGATTTGATCAGGAAGTGCTGGTTTATGGGAATATTATTCTTTTTATCGTCTTCCTTGTTTCATTTCTCATGGTTTCCAAAGGACAGCGATCAAAAAACAACCATGAATTTTTCCAGTTAATGTATGGTAGTTTTATGCTTAAATTATTTTTACTGGCAGGCATTGCTTTTGGCTATATCATGACCATGAAGAAAGAGGTAAACAAGCCGGCACTGTTTATTTGCATGGCACTTTATATTGTGTATACGATCATCGAAGTAACAGCTTTGATGAAATACGGTAAGCAAAAGCCCAATGCCTAAGAAAGAAGCCCCTCTTCAGCAGCTCAGTGTTTTTTTACCATCCGGTACTTACCAGCCGATCTCGGCCTATTTGGAATTTTATAAAATTCATTTGACGATCAGCCGGAAGCGGAAAAGTATTTTAGGGGATTACCGGCACCAGACTTCTACAAAAAATCATCGCATTAGTATCAACGGCAACCTGAATCCTTTTGCATTCCTGGTTACTTTATTACATGAAATAGCTCATTTGCTCGCTATAGAACAATACGGGAAAAGAATTGCCTCACATGGGAAAGAATGGAAATCGGTTTACTCCGGGCTGCTTCAGCAGTTTCTTGAAAAAAAAATATTCCCTGCAGATATTGAATCTGAATTGATCAGATCATTAAAAAATCCTGCAGCCAGCAGTTGTGCTGAAAATGGGTTGATCAGGGTTTTAAGAAAGTATGATATAAGTGAAAAAAAATACAAACTGGTAGAAGAAATACATCAGGATGCTTTATTTAAATTATCAGATGGCCGAATTTTTAAAATGGGAGAGAAGCAGCGAAAAAGATATAAGTGTACTGAGGTAAGTACGGGAAAAATTTATTTATTCAGTCCTGTGTACGAAGTGGAATTGGTAAGTCCATGAATCAAATATTTGTTTTCAACATCCACAAACTACAGCCAGTATGCCCGCTGTTTCCCATTGGACTTTTTAAATATTCAAACCCGAATTTATTGTAGACTTTCATGGCCTGCTTCAGTTCGGGCATGGTTTCCAGGTAAATATTGCTGAACCCATTTTCTTTAGCAGTGGAAATACATTTTTCTATTAATGTTCTTCCCAGTCCAATGCCTCTTCCTTCGGGGAGCAGGTACATTTTTACCAGTTCACAAGTATCAGCCGGCAACCCATCGGTTGGATAAATTCCTCCTCCGCCGACAATTTTACCATCGGTTTCGCCAACAAAATAAGCAGCTCTTTCTTTTTGAAATAATTGAAATAATGTATCAGTAGCAGGATCGAAATAAACGGTGCCGGCATAATTTGCGCCAAATTCTGCCAGGGTGCTGCGCACAACATTTGCCAATATTTCATTGTCTTCCTTTCGGATTTCTCTGATAGAAAACTTATGCATACTGTAAAGTTAATGTGGAATAAAAATCAGGCAGCTTTACTTGCAGAAAATTTTGCAGTTCTTTGTTTCAGGGTGCTGATGGCTTCTTCTCTTGATGAAAAGCTGTTATTGATATTGACAAGGTGATCCGCCATTTTATCATATCTTTTTGTCATCAGAAAATAAAACAGGTGCAGGTAATGAATGCCATCAAACACAAACGATTTTTCCTGAGATAGTTTTTCCTTTTCTTTTACAAACAATACAGGCATCTCTGTATAATGTGCACCCGGCCTGAGATGATGCATCAGGTGATAACCATCATTCCAGCATTTGGTATTATAAGATGTATTGATACAGGTGTAGCAATTTTTATACATATTCTCAGGTTCTTCAGGATCTATAAAAGCATGTTGCGTCCAATTTCCAAGCATCATCACCAGTCTTGATAAAATAAACGGAACGATCAGTACCCAGATAGCAGCTTTTAAGTTTATAAAACACAACCCGATGCATAAAAGATAAAAAGATATTTCGCCAGCCGACAACCGCATATAATATTTTTTCTTTTTCCTGTTGAACATGTACATGAAAGTTTCTGTAAATCCAAGGAAAAGAAAATTTGCATAGTATTTCAGGAAATCAAATACTGAATCTCTTTGGTAAGGAAGTGTACTGCTGGCATCTTCTTCCATATTATTTTCTTCGTGATGCATCCCTACATGATGAACAAAATAAGTTTCTGGCGTATGTCCGAAAAAGGGACAAACAAACCAGATCACATACCTGTTTAGCCAATTATATTTTTTCTTAAAAAATCTCCGGTGAGTGATATTATGCAGCATTAAACCAAATGGACCTCTTAATTTGACATGACCGATAAAAAACCAGACAGCAAATGCAAGCCACCACCATGCACCTTCAAGAACGGGAAAAAATAAAAAGATCCCGAGTGGGATAACTGTTAAATGGATTAAAGTAAGTAAATGAATAAAAGGTAGATCCCGTTTATCATTAATAAAACGAAACCAGAATTTTTCATACGAACTGAATTTTTCCGGTTGATTGTAAACAGGATCAAGAAGTGGATTAAGTTGCTTCATTAAAATGGTTCGCTTTAATCAGGGCTTTTGTGAGTTTTGAGACGAACGAAAATACTGAATAAATGTCATGTAGTTGACATTATTTTAAAAGTACTAAGCAACGGTACTAAAATTTGAGAGGCTGAATTTTAGAATTCAGGAAGTAATAAATGAAATGATTTTTTCAAGGTAATGTTTATCAGTATTATCGTAGTGATCGGGTTCAGCACTATCAGCATCCAGGATAGCTATTACTTCATTATTATGAAAAAGCGGAACAACGATTTCTGATCTGGATAAACTGCTGCATGCTATATGGCCGGGAAATTTTTCTACATCCGGTACAATAATAGTTTCTGCTTTTTCCCAACTGGTTCCGCAAACACCCCGGCCTTTTTTTATCCTGGTGCAGGCAACAGGTCCCTGAAAAGGCCCCAGCACTAATTCATTATTTTTTACAATATAAAAGCCTACCCATAACCAACCGAACTGTTCTTTTAGTGCGGCAGCAATATTTGCCATATTGGCAACAGCATCCGTTTCGCCTTCCAGCAATCCTTTTATCTGTGGCAAAATTGATTCATATTGTTCTTCTTTGGTTCCCTTAGAAATGATTAGATCTTCAGACATAAAGCAAATATAATTATGAAAATAAAAATGAATAGCCAGTAAGTTTTTATTTAAAGCTGTTAGTTATGACCATAACTAATAACTCTTGCCAGTTTCCAGTTTCCGTTTTTATTTTGCCAGACATGAACAAACTTGAAAGTGCCGCAATCCTGTTTTCCATTTTCAGTATGACAAAAAGTATGACTGCCGGTTTGCACGGCACCATAATTTTGTATCGGATAAACTTCCATTGTTCCGGTAACAAGTTCTCTTTTTAAATCAGCCAGGTTTTTATTTTCAAACAATGATTTAAAATTTTCCATTGTTTTTGTATATCCCTGAAGGCCGTCCTTATCATGGTAAAATTCAAGACTATCAGAAAAAGTGGATTTTATTGTTTCAATATCCTTATTATTTAAAGCACCAAAAATCACACTGTCCATATGAAAGATCTCATCAAACAGTTCCGGGGAGACAGGTGTATATACTTTTATTTCAGATTGTTTAGAAGAAGATTTATCAGAACATGAATAAACAATCAGGATTACTAAAAGAATAAAAACTGCAGAAAATTTATTTTTTTTCATTTTATTATTTATTAAAAATAAAATCCTGTAATAAACAGGATTCAGATATACTTTTTCCGTCTCAAAACTACGAACCCGTGACCCTCTCTCAGGCAACTGCTTTCTTCACCAGCTCTGCAGCTTCGCTCAATAAGATGGCACTTTGTACTTTCAGGCCACTTTCATCAATCAGTTTCTTTGCTTCTACAGCATTGGTTCCCTGCAAACGAACAATGATCGGTACATTGATATTACCCATATTTTGGTAAGCATCAATTACACCCTGTGCTACCCGGTCACAACGAACAATTCCTCCAAAAATATTTATCAGGATAGCTTTTACTGCCGGGTCTTTTAATATGATTTTAAATCCTGCTTCCACAGTTTGTGCATTGGCTGTACCGCCCACATCCAGGAAATTAGCCGGTTCACCACCACTAAGTTTAATCATATCCATGGTCGCCATGGCAAGTCCGGCCCCATTTACCATACAACCCACATTGCCATCCAGTTTTACAAAATTCAAATTATACTGTCCTGCTTCAACTTCAGTCGGGTCTTCTTCCGTTACATCCCTCATTGCGGAAAGATCAGGATGACGCATCAATGCGTTTTCATCCAGGTTCATTTTACAATCCACTGCAATTATTTTATCATCAGAAGATTTGAAAAGGGGATTTATCTCCAGCATGCTGCAATCCAATCCAAGGTATGCCTGGTAAAGATTGGTTACAAATTTTATACAGTTTTTAAAAGCGGCACCGGTCAATCCAAGATTAAAAGCAATTTTTCTTGCCTGGAATGGGTGTAATGGTCCTGCAGCATCTACCCATTCTTTAAAAATTTTTTCAGGGGTATTGTGTGCCACATCTTCAATATTCATTCCACCTTCGGTACTGTACATAATTACATTTTGTCCTTTACTACGATCAAGTAAAATGGACAAATAAAATTCTTTTCTTTCAGAAGGGCCATCATAATACATATCCTGCGCCACCAGTATTTTGTTTACTACTTTTCCGGCCGGACCAGTTTGTATTGTTACAAGTGTGCCTCCTAAAATGCCTTTTGCAAATTCAATGATCTCATCCAGGTTCTTTCCAACTTTCACGCCATTCATCCCGGTTTCTTTTACAGTTCCCTTGCCACGACCGCCTGCATGTATCTGGGCTTTCACTACTGCAAAAGGGCTTCCAAACTGGGTTTTGATTTGCCGGTATGCATCCTCAGCTTCATGTACAGTACCGCAAGCGATACCTTCCTGTACGGGTACATTATATTTTTTCAAAAGTTCTTTTGCCTGGAATTCATGCAGATTCATATAATATTTTTTTCCCAAATGACTTCTTTGGAGCAGCGAAGATAAGATTTGTCCCGATAGCTATCGGGATGAGGTTTAAAAATTGAATCATGATTTTTTTGTTGCCGGGGTTTGTAATTGTTTTCATGATAATTATTTCTTTCTATCTTTCATCAATGAGATGGACTGGAATTCTTTTTGCAATGATTTTTGCTGCATGTCTGTCCTCTAAAAAAATAATTTGGCCCGTGCCCCAAACAAATATTACAGGAACAGAATTTTATCAGAAAGCTGCTGCTATGAACTGGAAGCAAAGAGATTCTTTAGCAGAAAAAGAAATGTTTTCCGGAAACATTCCGTCTTTCCTTAAGAAATTTTTACCCATTAAAATTTCAGGTATTGATTCCCTTTCAGGAAAAAAGATTCAGCTTGTTTATTATGTTTCGCCGGATTATTTAAGTATTGGAACAAATGATGATTGGGCCAGGATAAACATTACACCAATGGCTGCTCAAAAAATTGCAGATAATATCGATTGTTTTTTACCTACATCTAAAATGGTGAATGATATTTACCATACTGCTAAAGTGAAATTGTTGCCTGTACCCATGTATGCATTCAGAGACAGTACACCTACCATGTATCAGCATCACCTGATCATTGAGGGCCAGCGAAAAAACAAAAAGGGTTTGATTGCAGGAATAAAGAAAGATGTAGTGATCAGCGGAAAAATTTCCCGGGATGCAAAGCCAAACAGGGTTGCCATATATGGTTGGCACAAGCCTGATGGAAAACCTATTCAGCCATTGTACACGGGCCATGTAAACTGGTATGTGGACTATAGTCATGGAATAAGAATGGTATACAGAAAAATAAAAGTGAATGGTAAATGGATGGATTATACAGATATACTGAAGGATGTTGGGCTCAGGCATTTTTTGTGTAACGAAGAGTGGTGTGACTTTTACCGGTATGACTAGTGAGCTACAACCTCTATATTTGCAGGCTCACAATGATTTTATATGGCAAAGAAGACTTTGAAGCAGTTAAATCAGGCAGTAAAATACCTGAAAAAGCAGTACAAGCATACTCCTGAAGTGGCAATAGTTTTGGGTAGCGGACTTGGAAAGTTTACCGATGAAATTGAAATAGAAAAAGAAATTGCCTATAGTGATATTCCGAATTTTCCTGTTTCCACAGTAGAAGGGCATAAAGGGAAATTGATTTTTGGAAATCTATCGGGGAAAAAAGTTGTTTGTATGGGTGGCCGATTTCATTATTATGAAGGGTACACTGCTCAGGAAGTGGTGTTTCCTATCCGGGTATTGGGTCTTTTGGGAATTAAAACGCTTTTACTCTCTAATGCCGCCGGAGGAGTAAATCCTGCTTTCAATGTTGGAGATATCATGCTGATAACTGATCATATTGGCATTGATATGACGAATCCGTTAATCGGCAGAAATATTGATGAGTTAGGTCCTCGTTTTCCCGATATGAGTGAACCCTACAAAAAGGAGTTGATTGTAAAAGCAAAAGAAATTGCAAAAAAATTAAACTATGAAATCAGAGAAGGGGTTTATTTCGGCGTAACAGGGCCCACTTATGAAACCAGAGCAGAATACAGAATGGTTCAGGTAATGGGTGGTGATGCAGTTGGGATGAGTACCGTTCAGGAATGTATTGTTGCCAACCATATGAGCATTCCGGTATTTGCGGCAAGTGTTATCACCGATCTGGGTATTCGTGAAGATGAAAATGTAATCACACATGAAGAGGTTTTACATTTTGCAAAACTCGCAGAACCTAAATTAGCAGCTATTTTCAAAGAATTAGTTGCCGTACTTTAACTTTTACATCTCTCTTAATTAAAACAGTACAAGTATTTTTGCATTTCATAACCGAAGCTCTGAAAAGAAAACTCACATATTTATTTTTTTTACAATTCCTGAATATTTTTCTGCTGGCACAAGTGACTGGCAGACCAACAGGAACCAGCAGACCAGCCGGAAGAGGAGGAACAAATCTTCCTGGAAATCTTCGAAATATAGGTAGCGGGATTTCAGGAAGCAGCGGACAGTCAATTGACAGTCTTGAGCGCAGGGATCCGTTTGAAGATTCAATTTCTATCTCTTTTCAAATTCCGCTTTCAACTGAGCATTTCAAATTGGACTCTACAATTGCTGATTTTACAAAAAGATTTCCGATACCCGCACATCATGTATTCCTGGGAAATAATGGTACGGCTACCCGGCCAATTCTTTTTTCACCAAATTTTCGTAGTGGATGGGATCCTGGCTTTCATGCATATGATGTGTATCGGTGGAAGCCTGAGTCAGTTCGTTTTTTTAACACCAGCAGGCCCTTTACAGAACTAGCCTATTTATTGGGAGGAAGAACTGAACAAATTATTGAAGTTACGCATACGCAGAATATTAAACCAAACTGGAATGGTTTGTTTCAATACCGGCTGATCAACTCTCCCGGCTTTTTTAAAAATCAGAAAACCAATCATAATAATTATTTACTTACTTCCTGGTATCAATCTATCAACAAACGATATAACAATTATTTTGTGATCGTATCCAATGCCAATCAGAGTGAGGAAAATGGCGGAATAAAAAATGATGAGGATTATCTGAATGATCCGATTTATGATGACCGGTTCAACGTACCCACTCAGATAGGAGGGGATGTGGCATTTGGAAGAAACTTTTTTAGTACAAAAATTAATACTGGAAACCGGTACACTGATTTTAATTTGGTTTTGACACAACAATATGATCTTGGTAAAAAAGATTCACTTGTTAAAGATAGTATCGTCATCCCTTTGTTTTATCCACGACTCAGGTTTGAACATACTTTCAGAATGAGTAAGTATAAATTCATGTACTTCGATAATTATGCCGACAGCGCTTACTATGTAAATGTTTTTAATTTTCCATCCGCCAGGGCAAATGATTCTATCAGACTGAATGATACCTGGAATGAAATGGTCAATGATTTTTCAATATACCAATATCCTGACCCGAAAAACCTTCAGCAGTATTTTAAGGCTGGCATCAGTTTGCAAAACCTGAAAGGCGAATTCGGATCCGGTTCTTTTTCTGGTTATAATTTATCAGTTCATGGCGAATACAGGAATAAAACAAAGAACAGAAAATGGGATATGGCAACCGCCGGAACTTTGTATGTAAATGGATTTAACTCCGGCGATTATCATGCTTCATTCGGATTAAAAAGATTTGCAGGTAAAAGCCAATCCTATATTGAATTGGGTTTCCGGAATGTAAACAGAACTCCTTCTTTTAATTTTGATAGCCGGAGCAGTTTCTATCTTACAGCACCAAAGAATTTCAACAAGGAAAACACGACACATTTATCAGCATCTTTTTTTCAACCAAGATTAAAAGCAAAAATCAGCGGCAACTATTTTCTGGTTAGCAACTATACATACTTTACTGAATTCATAAAGCCACAACAGGAGAGTGTATTGTTTAATCTCTTAATGGTTTCGCTGGAAAAGAAATTTAATATTTGGAAAAATTTTGTGTGGTACACTGATATTTATGTGCAGAAGAAAACCGGGAATACTCCCCTGAATGTGCCTTTGGTTTTTACCCGTAACAGGGTTGGCTATGAAGGTAATCTTGGACAAAAAAACCTTACTTTGTCTACAGGATTAGAGATCCGCTATCATACAGCATATAATGCAGATGGCTATTCTCCTTCTTTAGGTTCATTTTATTATCAGGATAGTATTTCCATAAATAATCGTCCGGAGATCTCGGCATATTTTCATTTCCGGATCAGAAATTTCAGGGCTTTTATCCGGGCAGAAAATCTTAATACGGCAACTATAACAGATAATTTTGGATTTAGATACCACAATTTTGCTGCTCCGGGTTATCCTTACCCGGGTTTGGTAATTCGGGTTGGTATTTTCTGGACTTTTGTTAATTGATTGACAAAGTCCTGACACTTAATCAATTCTTTTAACATTACATACTTTTTTTACTGAAATCACGTATTATCTTTGCATCATCAAAGTGAAAAAGGTTTTTGCATCCATATTACTCCTTTTATATGTTACTGCCAGCAGTGGCATTGTTATTAACCTGCATTATTGCATGAATCGTTTAGATTCTGCTAAGTTGGGTGTAGTTAAAAATGAAATATGCGGTAAATGCGGTATGTCAACTGATGAACCCAATAGTTGCTGTCATGATGAAGTGAAGATTATTAAAATTCAGGATGAACAGAAAGTTAATAATCTGAATTACGATTTTTCCTCATTTAAATCTATTGCTGCTGTTCTGTCAAATTTATTTGTTGATCCTGTTTCTTTGTACGACGATTTATCATTTGAAAATAATCACTCTCCCCCCCTAAACACTCAAGATATTTATCTTGTTAATTGTGTTTTCAGAATCTGAGATTTTAATGCTGTTGTTCAGTTAATGCTATTTAGCATTAACTGATTTTTTTTTATCTGGCATCATAAGCCGGGCTTTAGAATATATATCCAAATTTTTTTTAAAAATAAAATTATACATCATGAAAACGATTAAATTATTTTTCTTGTTAGGAATATCTGCTTCCCTATCCTTAGCAGTGACTGCGCAGAAAGCTACTACAGAAACATTTAAAGTAAACGGAAATTGCGGCATGTGTGAAAACACGATAGAAAAAGCTGCCAAAGCAGCGGGTGCAAGTTTTGCAGAATGGGATAAAGAAAATAAAGTGATTACTGTAAAATACAGTACGAAGAGTACAAACCTGGCCAAAATTCAGAAGGGTATTGCTGATGCAGGATATGATAATACAGGTGCTAAGTCAGAAGATGTATCCTACAATAAATTACCTGGTTGCTGTAAGTATGACAGAACTGCATCCCTGAACCATAGTGAAATGACGATGGATTGCTGTAAAGATGGTAAGTGTACAATGGAAGGACATAATGGTAAGGATTGCTGTAAGAAAGATGATGCAGCAAAAATAGATTGCTGCAAGGAAGGAAAATGCACTAAAGAAGGGCATAGTGGGAAAGAATGTTGTAAAAAATCTTAACTGATCACTTTAAACTTCAGTAGCAGTCAAAACAAACCCTGCTACTGAAGTTTTGAAAATATTTATTTAGCATATATGAAATTACGATTCTGCTTTTTATTATTTATAACAGTATTGTTTTTTCAGCCTGTAGTTAAAGCGCAGCAGGAAATACCCAATATTGCAGACCCCCGGTTGGATTTTACAATAACCGGTCTGAATGGTGAATCAATTCAACTCTCCTCACTCAAAGGAAAAGTTTTGTTGCTTGATTTTTGGGCATCATGGTGCGGCCCCTGCCGGATATCAAACAGGCAGTTGATAAAAGTGTATAACAAATACAGGGACAAAGGTTTTGAAATTTTTGGAGTATCACTTGATGAAGAAAAGGATGATTGGAAAAAAGCTATTGTAAAAGATAAGATTACCTGGTTGCAGGGAAACGATACTGGTGGTTGGGAAGCGAAAGCTGCAATAAAATGGAGAGTGGAGGCGCTGCCAAATTCCTTTCTTACCAACAAAAATGGAGATGTAATAGCAATTGATCCTGAGAAAAAAGAATTGGAAAAAATGCTAAAGGAATTGTTCGAATTGTAATGTGAATTTTAATTGACTAAAATGAAAATTATTAAATACATATCTGTAACTGCTTTTTTTGTTTTGTCATTTGGTAATATTTTAAATGCACAAAATGATAAAATAAATAAAAAAGATACTACAGTTACTTTCCGGGTCAGTGGTCTTTGTGAAATGTGTAAGATGCGTATTGAAGAAGCCGCGAAAGGGAAAGGCGTAAAATCAGGAGAGTGGAATATAGGCACTAAACTGTTTACACTTGGGTACGATAAATCAAGCACCGATCCGGATAAAGTACAACGAAGGATAGTAGATGCCGGGCACGATACGGAATTGAAAATTGCAAAGGAATTTATTTATAAAGCATTGCCGGATTGTTGCCTGTACCGGGATAAAGAAACACATAGTGATAAAGGAATCGAAGATGAAGAGACTATAATGGGTGTGGTCATGGAAGAAGACGAAAAAGGAAACTTCAAACCGCTTGTTGGTGCCAATATTTTACTGGATGGCAGTTTCATTGTAGTTGCTACAAATGAAAACGGTTTTTTTACGATTAAGCCTGAAAAGGAAATCTCTTTGATCAAGATCAGCTATACGGGATTTCAGACAAAAAGCATAGAAGTAAAACACGGACAACATTTGAATATTGTTTTGAACGCGGCTAAGGAATTACAGGAAGTGAAAATTGTTGCTGGAAGAAAATCGTCTTATATTTCAACAAACTCCGCTATTCGTACACAGGTCATGTCTGAGAAAGAATTGTTTAAAGCAGCATGCTGCAACCTGAGTGAAAGTTTTGAAACCAATCCCAGCGTGGATGTTTCATACAGCGATGCAGTTACCGGTTCCAAACAAATTCAATTACTCGGACTTTCCGGAAACTATTCCCAGTTAACAATTGAAAATCTACCGGGTCCTCGTGGCATTGCCACTTCCTGGGGTTTGAACTCTATTCCGGGTACCTGGGTAGAATCCATTCAACTGACGAAAGGAGTAGGATCGGTTGCCAATGGTTTTGAAAGTATCACCGGGCAGGTGAATGTTGAATTAAAGAAGCCTGAAAATAGCGAACAGCTTTATGCCAATATGTACATAAATAATATGGGCAAAACTGATCTCAATCTGAATCTTTCTAAAAAAATAAACGGGAGATGGTCTACTGCGCTTTTGTTACATGATGCATTTTTGAATAATAGTGATGTTGATTTTAATAAAGATGGATTCAGAGATCTGCCTACCGGTAACTTATTTACATTTATGAACAGGTGGAAATATGATGATGGAAAGGGAATTCTCAGCCAGTTTGGTTTTCGCTATCTGAAAGATAATAAAGTTGGAGGTGAAACTGCATTTGATGAAGGCAAACATAAATTGACAACAACCTATTATGGTGCAGGTATTGAAACCAACAGGCAGGATGTATTTGCCAAGATTGGGTATGTGTTTCCGGAAAAAAGATTTAAAAGCATCGGTCTGCAGTTATCAGCATTCCGGCACGAACAAAAATCATATTTTGGTCTTACTACATATGATGCTTTGCAAAAAAATTTTTATGCCAACCTGATCTACCAGTCCATTATCAACAATACCAACCATAAATTCAGAACCGGATTAAGTTTTCAGGCTGACAATTTTGATGAAACCTATAAAGGAGATGTTTTCAGCAGAAATGAAATTGTACCCGGCGGATTTTTTGAATATACATTCAAAAGCGGAGAAAAAATTGATCTCATTGCCGGTATCCGTGCAGATCACAATAGCCTGTTTGATTTTTTTGTTACTCCACGTTTGCATTTCAAATATCAGCCGGTCAAAGGAACCACTTTCCGCATTGCTGCCGGAAGAGGACAGCGTACTGCCAATATTTTTGCCGAGAATACCAGCGTATTGGTAAGTTCAAGACAAGTGAATATTCTGAATCCAGTTGCCGGGAAAGCATATGGTTTGAACCCTGAAATAGCCTGGAGTGAAGGAATAGGGTTTGACCAACGCTTCAAAGTGTTTGGAAAAACAGCCACACTGGGAATTGATTTTTTCAGAACTGATTTCAAGAACCAGGTAATAGTGGATATGGACAAGACCGCAAGGGAAATAAATTTTTATAACCTGGATGGGAAATCTTTTGCCAATAGTTTCCAGGCAGAATTGAATTATGAACCCATCCGGAAATTTGAAGTACGTTTAGCTTATCGCTTATTCGATGTTCAGGCTACCTATCATGGAAAGCTGATGCAACGTCCGCTTATTTCCAAACATCGGGGTTTTGCAAACCTGGCCTACGAATTCCAAGGCTGGAAACTAGATTATACAATAACTTACAACGGGATCAAAAGAATTCCATTTACAGGAGACAATCCGGCAGGCAATAAACTGGAAACCGAATCGCCTTCTTTTGTAATTATGAATGCACAAGTCAGTAAGACATTTGGAAACAGGTACCCGGTTGATATTTATTTTGGTGCAGAAAACATAGGTAATTTTTTTCAACAAAGAGCAATTTTGGGAGCCGATCAGCCATTTGGTTCTTATTTTGATGCATCTATGATCTGGGGGCCAATTAGCGGTAGAATGTTTTATACAGGAGTTCGTTTAAAAATAAAATAAAAAAACTAGCATGGAGATTTTTATTAAAAACATGGTCTGTGACCGCTGCATTAAAAGTGTGACGGGTATTTTCTCTGCTACCGGGGCAATCATAAAAACTGTAAAGCTTGGCCTTGTGGATTTAGTGGAAGGCTTACCTGCAGATAAGATGATCGTAGTAAAGAAATCCCTGGAAGATGAAGGATTTGAAATACTGGATGACCAAAAGTTCAAATTGGTTGAACAAGTTAAAAAGTTGATAGTGGAATTGGTACATTATAAAGAACTGGATGAAATGAAAGAAAATCTTTCAGAATATATCAGCCGTCATCTACATAAAGACTATAACTATCTCACTAATCTTTTTTCATCCATTGAAAGCACTACCATTGAACAGTATTTTATTTTACAAAAAATTGAAAAAGTAAAAGAATGGCTTGTCTATGATGAGTTAACACTGAGTGAAATAGCTTTTAAACTTGGATACAGTAGTGTGGCGCATCTGTCAGGACAGTTTAAAAAAATAACGGGATTTACACCCAGCGAATTTAAAAAACTAAAAGAGCATAACCGGAAAAAGCTGGAAGATATCTAAACAGTAAATCCTGTAACATTATATCAAAATTGTATAACAGGATTCTTGATTCCGCATCGAGATTTGTGTGATAAAACTATCAGTTATGATGACACACAAATACAAATTAACAGGAATGACCTGCAGCAGTTGTGAGGCAAAGGTTAAAAGTAATTTATTAAGTATTGGAGATGTCTTGTCAGTAGAAGTATCAAGAACAAATGAAACGGCTATAATTGAAATGCAAAGACATATTTCTATAAATGATCTGCAGATTGCACTTGGAGGAAAAACCTCCCGGTACAGGATTTCAGCTATGCTTGAAAATAAAATAACAGGAGAGGGTTCCAGTTGGTTACAAACTTATAAACCGATTCTGTTGATTTTTTCATTTATCACAGGCATCAGTTTACTGGTTAATTTTCAGGGCGGAGAATTTTCGTGGATGAGATGGATGAGTCATTTCATGGGAGGATTTTTTATTACATTTTCTTTTTTTAAATTACTAAACCTAAAAGGGTTTGCAGAAAGTTATGCCATGTATGATATTGTGGCAAAGAGATGGTATGGATGGGGCTATATTTATGGATTTATAGAGCTGGCATTGGGATTGGCTTTTTTAACCGCGTTTAACCCCATAATTACCAATGCTGTTACTTTTATAGTTATGTCTGTAAGTATAGTGGGAGTTTTACAAAGCGTCTGGAGTAAAGCTAAGATAAGATGTGCCTGCCTAGGGGATGTATTTAATTTGCCAATGAGCACAATCACAATTATAGAAGATGCGCTAATGATCGGAATGAGCGGATTGATGTTAAAAATGATGTTTTAAAGCATATTAGCTGACAAATGAATCAATTGAATAAAATACTTTTACATTTGTAACAGAAAATGAATCATAACAAGACCATACAACTGAAAGCTCTTATTCTGCTGACTGTATTTTCATTCAGCAGCATCCTGAGTTTTGCCTGTTCATTGGGGCTTGATATGGGTTATAATAGTGGCCATCATGCTGAGATGAAAGAGGCAGCGGACCAGTGTTGTGAAAAGCCCTCAAATCCTTCTGAAAAACAAAATTCAGGGGAAGAGGATTGCTGTACAAACTCGGTCATCGATTTTCAATTGATGGCAAAAAGTGTAACGCAGAATAACATTGATTTTTCTGTTCCGGTATATTTCCAACAACATGAATTGTTGGAAATGTTGATAGTGCTTAACCGTTTCAGCATTTCTTCCGAAATGAAAAGGGCTGTATTCCGAACAAGCCAAATGCCTCCTCCGGACATACGTGTGTCCATTCATTCCTTCCAGATCTGATATTTCTTTTGTGCATTCATGTCGCATGAATGAATTCTTCGTATACCTCTGTGTACAGGTATTTTGAAAACCATTGAAATAGAAATAAAATTTATGTTCAGAAATATAATCTTACTTGTTTTACTTACCGGAATGATTGGCTCTGCTTTCACTCAAACATTGATGAAAGTGGAAGATGCGGTAGCCAAAGCTATTTCTGCAAACCGGGATGTAGCGGCTGCTGGTCATGTAGTGAACCAGCAAAAACAATTGGTAAAGTCTGCTATCAACCTGCCGAACCCTGAATTTTTCTGGGAAAGCCCAACCGGTAGTTTCTATACAGGCAGCATCACCCAGTCTTTTGAATTTCCAACGGTATATGGCAAGCAGGTTCAGTTGCAGAAACAGCAGGTAGTAATAGCTGAAAAAGATAAGCTGCGTGTAGAAACGGAAGTTTCGTACAGGATACGTTTATTATACCTGGCTATTCAATATACAGAAGCATTACATAAAGAATTAAAACTGCAGGATAGTGTATATAATCAATTACAACTGGCAGCCCAAAGGCAGTTTGATGCAGGCCAGATTGATTACCTGCAAAAAATATTTACAGAAACTGAGTACGGTGACTTACATAATCAATTTCTGCAAACAAGTTCAACACTGGAATCCTTGCTGACGCAATTGCAATTTTTGACAGGTATTGATGAACCAGTATCCGTATTATCATTAGAACTCCTTTCACTCCCTGAAAGTTTACTGGTAACAAAAGACAGCTCTGCTTTAAATCAAAACCGGATCACCGCATTATTTTTACAGGAAGTGGAGGTAAATCGTAAAAATCTGGAACTGCAAAAAAACAAAGCACTCCCCGGACTTGCCTTTGGATATTTTAACCAGGGCGAACGCAATACCCCAACATCATTACGATTCAGGTTTGGTGTAACTGTTCCTTTGTGGTTCTGGCAATACAAAAGCAATATACAGGCTGCGAAAACAGGTGTCACCATTGCAGAGGAAAAAACAGCAGGATTTAAACAGCAATTGAATTATGAGCTGATGCAGACGAAAAATGAAATGACTACGAATTATCAATCATATAATTATTATAAGAATACCGGTTTGCCAAAAGCCGATGAAATAATCAATACCGCAAAACGCTTTTTTGAAAGCGGAGAAACCGATTACATAAATTACTTACGCAATATCAGTACGGCCTATGAAACCAAACTGAAATACGTGGAAATATTGAATAGCCTTAACCACAGCATTATTACTATAAATTATTTAACCGGAAAATTATGAAACAGCTAATTCTATTATTCATTTTACTTCCTGCTCTTGTATGGGCTCATGGAGGCGATGATCATGGAGATGCAGCAAAACCGACTGCAACTGCCACTGCATATTTTACCAGCGAAACATTTTCTGATAAATACGAAGCCCTGGTAAAGTACGGGCATACCGATCCGGGAAATGAAGCTTCACTGAAATTATTTATCAGCCAGTATAATACAAACCAGGCGCTGGATTCCTTGCAATTAAAAGTTTCAGTGGCCGGACATCCAAATATTAAATTGGAAGTTAGCAGGCTGGAAAAGGGAATTTATCTATTGAAAGGAATATTCTCTGATACGGCACATTATAATCTTGTGATAAATATTGATGGGCCTTTGGGTGCAGATCTCTTACAGGTAAATGATATTGACCCGGGAAGGATCTTGCCAGTTGAAACAGAAATTACGGCTCATTCATATTGGTACCAGAGTAATTGGTTTTATGGATTATTTGGTTTGTTGTTTGGAATTGGTTTGATGTATTTTATTATGAAGAACCGGAATCAGAAGATCACGGCTGCTTTAATTTTATTTTATTGTTTAATTCCTTTGAAAGGTATTTATAACGCATCTGCACATGAAGGACATGATGAAGCAGGTGGAAAATCAGGAGCCGTTTCATCTGCTTTTCTTGTAGAAAAAGAAACACAGTTTTTGTTTAGCATCCATACTCAAAAACTGGAGCCTGCCGATTACAATACATCTAAAATTTTCTTTGGAACAGTAACTGCTGCACCAGACGGTAAGGCGGTGATTCAATCACCACAAACAGGAAAAATTGTTTCTCTGAAAGTAAAACCCGGTCAGCAGGTGGGCAGGGGGCAAGTGGTGGCTGTTATAGAGCAACAGGTGGATGCCGGTACACAAATCAGTATTCTTAGTCAGAAAAATTCAATTGATGCAGAATACAATGCAGCAAAAGCACAATATGAAAGACTGAAAAAGATTGAAGACATTGCTGCAAAAAAAGATATCACAGAAGCAAAAGCCCGGTATGAATCGGCGGCAGAAAATAAAAGATTGTTCGAGACCAATACGTCCAATAATAGTGGAAATACAAAACTGATCAGCTTAACGGCACCTGTAGCAGGGGTAACCGGAAGTTTTAATTATGCCATTGGCGCTGTTGTAAATGCAGGCGAAACACTGTTCGAGATCACCAACCTGGATCGTGTTTACCTTGAAACACAGGTGTTTGCTGCGGATGTTGAGAATTTTAAATCTGCTAAAAAATATACTGTTTCAGCAACGGACAATATTGAATTCGAAGTGAAAATTGTTTCAACAGCACAATCTGTAAATGAGGGGAACCAGTCACAAAAATTCCTGTTTGAAGTGATCAATCCAAAAGGTCATTTTAAGATTGGTGAAAATGTGCAGGTTCGTTCGGTTTCTGAAAATATAGTCAGGCAATTGACCATACCAAACGAAGCCATTACCGAAGTAAACGGTAGGCCGGTGGTATTTATTAAAGATAAAGCGGAGCAGTATAGTATCAGTTTTATTTTAAAAGGAGAAAATAATAATCAATACAGCATTATCAGCCGGGGAGCCGAAGAGGGTGAAAGGATAGTGGTGAATAATGTGTACCAGATGAAGATGATCTACCTCAATCAATAATTTTTTAAAACAATAAATCAAAATGCATATGAAATCAGTATTAAAATTTAGTAGAATGTTAATGTTTGCAGGTTCAATATTCCTGTTGAATGCCTGCAATAGTTCATCAAGTGAAAAATCAGCAATAGCAGAGGCATCACATGAACATGTTTATGCATGTCCGATGCATCCGGAAGTAACAGGTAAAGAAGGGGATAAATGTCCGAAATGCGGAATGGCATTGGAGCATAATGATACTCCAGTTGATACCAAAGTAACCTATGTGATGCAATTTGCTTCCAGTGCTGCAACCATCGAACCCAAAAAAGAAGTGACGCTTTCTTTTACCCCGGTGATTAAAGGAAAAGAAACAGAACCGGTTGCTTTGGACGTAGAGCATGAAAAAAAACTGCACCTGATCATGGCCAGTGATGATCTTTCCTGGTTTGCCCATGAGCATCCTGAATATTATGCTGATGGTAGTTATAAACTGAATTACAGTTTCCCTGCTCCGGGTAAGTATTTTCTGTTTGCAGATTACAAACCCACTGGAGGAAATCATGCACTTGAAAAAATTGAAGTGAACGTAGCTGGTACCGCAGCAGCGGCGAAGACCTGGGGAACTGATAGAGAAACATCTACTTCCGGAAATTATTCTGTTACCTTATTGCCTTTAGGTAAAAAATGGATAACCAAAACCGCGGTGCATGTGTTGGGCCAGGTGAAAAAAGACGGAAAGGAAATTGATGCCAACACACTGGATAATTACCTGGGAGCAAAAGCTCATATGGTTGTACTGAGAATGGATGACAAAGAATACCTGCATGTGCATCCGTCAGTGGATGCCGGTAAACTGCATTTGCATAGTTTATTTGAAAAAGCAGGACTATATCGTGCCTGGGTACAGATTAATGCAGGAGGGAAAGTTCATACGTTCGATTTTGTATTGAATGTAAAAGAAGGAACCACTGAAACAATTAAAGAAGTAAATGATGCTGCCGCCAATTATCACAGTGGGCAGTAAATATTTTCATTTTTAAAAAACAGGTATGTATAATATAAAAATTCTTTTCGTGTTTAGCTTGCTTCTTGTTTTGGCAGCTTGTTCAAATGAAACAAATGAAAAAAAGACAGCAACAGAAAACACAGTAACCAAACCAGCAACAGAAGAAGCTGTAGTCATCAGGCCAACCACAGCAGATCAGGTTGATACTGTAAAAAAAAGCCTGAAAGCTGTGGCCACAGGATCGTTGGGTGAAACAAACCTGAAAATAGAATATCATTCTCCGGCTGTACGTGGCCGGGTGATTTGGGGTGGATTGGTTCCCT
>CAZOOT010000021.1:0-397 GCA_964581455.1 uncultured Chitinophaga sp.
AATATCATTTTGAAAGATTGTTTCATGGGTTTAAAGTTTTAGAATTTGAATTACCTGGCTTATTTACCCGTGAAAGGATCCGGGAAGAAATATTGCAATTATGCAGGAAAAATGAATGTGAGAAGCTCAGCCGGGTGAGGTTTTCAGTTTCCAGGGGTAATGGCGGATTAAATGATTGTGATGACAGGTTCCAATACCTGATTGAAACATGGCCATTGGAAGATTCTGTCAACAGAATGAATGATGCAGGGTTGATCATTGACATTTTTCCGGATGCCCGGAAAACCATTGATAAATTCTCTAACCTGAAATCAGCTAATTATTTGACTTATGTAATGGCAGCACTTTGGGCAAGAAAAAATAAACTGAATGAGGCACTTGTTTTGAATTCAAGAGA
>CAZOOT010000021.1:407-37111 GCA_964581455.1 uncultured Chitinophaga sp.
TTGCTAATGTTTTTTGGGTAAAAGACGGAATTGTTTTTACAGTACCACTAGCTGAAGGTTGCATTGCCGGTGTAATGAGAAGAAATTTGATAGAACGATCAATTGGTTTGAACATTGAGATCATAGAAAAAGAGCTGTATCCATCTGATCTGGAAACCGCAGATGAAGTTTTTTTAACGAATGCTGTAAAAGGGGTTCGATGGGTAAGTAAATTCAGAAATAAAAAATATACGAATATCCTTTCCGGGAAATTATCAGTGGTCTCTTAAAGATCCTGAACGATTAATTTGGACCATTGAATCTGGGGTTAATAAAATTGTTCAGATTTGAGCCAAAGCGGTAGCTCAGGCCAAACCCAAAGTAATATTCAAAATTGGTTTGCAATTGCCGGCGACGGGTTAAAATTTCCTGTTCTGTTGCTCCTCCTTTTGGCAGGTATACCTGGTCATGCACCAGGTTATAATTAGTATGGATATTAAATGATAATCCACCGGTTATCCTGACATTAGCTCCAAAATTTAATTCCAGGTTATTTAATTTAAAGTCGTGTAGATAATTCCGGTATTCGATTCCTCCAAACAATCCACCCCATTTTTTTGTATAAGACATTTGCAGGTTGGCAAAATGTCCATACAGTGTTTCTTTAGTTTTATTAAAAATAGTCGTATCATAATAATTATTACGGAACATCGTCAATCCATAATTAATTGCAAGATACCGGCTGTTCACTTCTTTATAAGGATAAAAATTATATTCCAATGCTGATAGAGCAGACAATCTTCTTTTATTATTTGAAAATGTGCTGTTTTCATATTCCACTTCATACCCATAACTCCATTGATCACTCAGGCTGAAAACTGTGGAATGCTGAACGCTGTAATTGCTGTTATTTACACTGAATTTTTCAATTACTCCCTGGTCGTCTTCAAACTCATACTTGGAATTATTCTTACTACCCCTGGCACGAAATTCTACCCTGATTTTATCAGTGGTCCTTTCTGCTGAAATACTACTGCTCAGACGAGTGCTTTTGTATACAGATTCTCCGTTAAAATTACCATTGATATTCGTTCTGAATACCCAGTAATTCCATTTGTCCGTTGTCATTTTATCTTCCAAAATATTTTTTTCTGTTTCCGTACGTTTATAATCAATTTGGATATTCTTTACTAATCCGGTTTTGGCAATATAAGGAGCCAAACCCAGTTTCAGGTATTTTATAAATACATCCCGGGATTCGAATTGCGTCATGTTGGGTTCTGTATTGGCCAGCAAAGTATCGGTCTGACGGCTGTATTTATTAAGACCATAAAAGATCATTTGATATTGCCTTGCGCCGCTTCCGGTTCGCTGATCTGTAATCAAAATATGTACATCGGCTGCCAAACGGTCCAGGTAAAAATCAACGATATTGATTTCTGTTCTGATGAAATCCATATCACACCATGTGTTATTGCAATCTATAAAAACTTTCAGGCGTTGTGGTGTATTGTTTTGTGCATTTAAAAAACTGGAAAGAAAAGAAATGATCAAAAGGATAAAGAGTTTTTTCATTGCAAGGTTGGTTCAATAATTCAATTAGTAAATAAAAGGACTATTTTTTTATTCTTTGTTAACAGAATGACAAAAACAGTAAAATAATATCAAAGTAAGATCATATATAGAGTAATATGACCAGGGACTTTATGAAAGGAAAATGTGGCTTGATGAATGGGGATTTTGTGCAATCGGTTCCTGATCATTAAAGACTTTATACAGGGTTTCTATTGCGTTCTTTCCTTCCTCGCCGAGATCAGATGTAAAATTATTTACATACAATTCAATATGCTGCCGCATTACTTCTTCATTCATTTCCCGGGCATGTTGTTTTACATATTCGCTGATGAATGGATAATTGGTAAAAGCAAAGTCCAAACTTTTTTTAATAAGTTTTTCAATTTTCATACCGTGTTCAATATCGATGGTTCTTTTAATAGCAATTCCGCCCAGTGGAATTGGAATATTTAATTTTTCTTCCCAAAAAGAACCCAGGTCCGTAACTTTTTTCAGACCTCTTTGTTCATAGGTAAAACGATTTTCATGAATTATAACTCCGAGATCAGTTTTTCCGGAAAGCACTGCATCTTCAATTTCAGAAAACAACACAGGAGTTTTTTTCATGGCATCAGGATATGCAAAGCTTAAAAGTAAATTCGCTGTAGTGTTTGTTCCCGGAATTGCAATTGAATGGTCTGAAATATTTTTAATTACTGATTTTTCATTTTTTATTAAAATAGGTCCTGCGCCCTTACCGAGTGCAGCTCCTGAATTGAGTAAAACATACTTATCAAGGTTTTGAAATAAGGCAGGAAAACTGAGCTTGGTAATATCCAGTTTGTTTTTAAAAGACCATTGATTCAGGGTTTCTACATCTTCCAGGTAAACATCAAATTCAAATCCTTCTGTATCTATTTTTTTATTCACCAATGCATCAAAAATGAATGTATCATTGGGGCACGGGCTGTATCCTAGAGTTAGTTTCATTATTTTGTAATAATTATTAATTAATAATTATTAATTAATCTGGTTAGGGCTTTATTAAGGTTTTTAACTGACTTATTTAAATCCCAGTTTTTTTTGTTTCTTTCTCCGATATAATTGGAAATACTTCTTAACTGTACAAATGGAATTTTTTCCATCAGGCATACATAATGCAGTGCCGCACCTTCCATCGATTCTGTAACGGGATCAAAGGTTTCTTTATAAAAATCAATAATTTTCTTTGAAGTGCTGATCTGGTTTACTGAAATACCATTTACTTTTTTTAATCCTGAAAGTTTAATCAAATCACTGTAGGGGTTTTTCAACCAGCCATTATGATAGGGATACTGGTCTTGAGGTACAAGTTTCAGGTCAAAAAGAGTTTTGAGTTTTTTCAATTCTACCACACTTTGGTCGGCAATGGTTTCTTGCGTTATTACTAGAACAGCACCTAAAGGAATATCGGGGTTAAAGCATCCGGCTACCCCTGCTTGTACAACTAAATCATATTTTTTCAGGTTTAATTGCCGGTGAAGATGATAAGTGCTTGCTGTAAGTCCGACGCCAGTGATTAATAAATCAATATTTTTTTTTGCAAGTTGTTTTGGATCAGATCTCATCCATTCTATAAAAGGGTCAATTTCCCTTACCGTAGCAGCAACCAGAAGTATATTTTTTCCCATTTTAGCAAATATCGCATATCGTTTACAAAACTGATAAACCCTACCTTTGCGCCTCATTAATTTCTCCGCCCGATGCTGAGAGAAATACAAAAAAGTAAAGCATGGTTTACTTAACCCGAATCGAACATTTCAATGCAGCACATAAGCTGTACAATCCCCACTGGAGCAGGGAAAAGAATGATGAAGTTTTTGGCAAATGTGCCAATGACAACTGGCATGGCCACAACTTCGAGTTATTTGTTACAATAAAAGGCCACTCTGATCCGGAAACAGGTTTTATTTATGATGCCAAGAAGCTTGGTGCTCTTGTAAATGAAAAAGTACTTGATAAGCTGGATCATCGTAACCTGAACATGGATGTGGATTTTATGCAGGGAAAACTTTGTTCTATTGAAAACCTTGTTGTAGGTATCTGGAATGAACTTGAGCCGCATCTTCCTGATTCAGTAAAGCTGCATTGCCTTAAACTGGTAGAGACCGCAAAAATATATGTGGAGTACTACGGTGAAAAGTAATTTACTATCATTATCCATTGAAAGCTGTTTATTGTCGTCAAAATGACTTATTACAGGGTTTGATTTTATTAATTTGTAATTTGAGATAATGAGTAAGAAAGTATCTGTTTTCCGAAAGGAACACTTTAATGCAGCCCACCGGTTATTTAACCCCGGATGGGATGATGAAAAAAATGAAAAAATATTTGGTAAATGTGCTTTGCCAAACTATCATGGTCATAATTATGAATTGATAGTTAAAGTAACTGGCAAGCCTGATAAGAAAACCGGGTATGTTATAGATATGAAAGTGCTCAGTGATCTTGTTCACCGGGAAATCATCTCCAGGTTTGATCATAAAAATCTGAATCTGGATACAAAAGAGTTTAAAGAGCTGAATCCAACAGCAGAAAATATTGTGATAGTGATCTATGATTTGCTGAGAAAACATATTGATAAAAAAAATGATCTGCAGGTCAGATTATATGAGACACCTAGAAATTTTGTAGAATATCCTGTAGAGTAGTATATGGTGAAAACGTGGGACAATATTGTTTTTTTGGATTTTTGATTTTTAGAATTTATACAAGAAATTATGGCATATAAAAGAACAGAACATTACGAAGAAAAGATCACCAGCGGTTTAATTCAAAACTATGCTGAGATCATAAAATTACTGGATGAGAATCCTGAACGGGAAGGATTGAAAAAAACCCCTGAACGTATGGCAAAAGCAATGCAATATATGACACAGGGATACCATTTGGATGCACAGGCCATCATCAATTCTGCAAAATTTCATGAAGAAGTAAATGAGATGATCGTAGTCAAGGACATTGAGATTTACAGCATGTGCGAACATCATATGCTTCCTTTTATTGGAAAGGCACATATTGCATATATACCCAATGGTTGGATCACAGGTCTTAGTAAAATTGCCAGGGTTGTTGATGTTTTTGCACGCCGCCTGCAGGTGCAGGAAAGATTGACAATACAGATTAAAGATGCAATAAAAGACACCCTAAATCCATTAGGAGTTGCAGTTGTTATAGAAGCAAAACATCTGTGTATGATGATGCGTGGAGTTCAAAAACAAAATTCTTCAACTACTACTTCAGCATTTGATGGCGAATTCCATAAAAATTCTACAAGAAGTGAATTTTTAAAACTCATTAGCTCCGATTTGGCATAAACCAATATATTTGCACTCCTGTAAAGGTTTGATTGATTACTAAATCAACCCTTTTTTTTTGGATGGAGGTTAAACTTATTTTATGAAAAATGCATTTGTATTTCCTGGTCAGGGTTCACAGTTTTCAGGTATGGGAAAAGACCATTATGACAACAGTGTTTTTGCCAAAAAATTATTTGAACAAGCCAATGAAATTCTTGGTTTTCGTTTATCTGATATTATGTTCAATGGTTCTGAAGAAGATCTGAAACAAACCAATGTAACTCAGCCTGCAGTTTTTCTTCACTCAATTGTTGCATACAGAACTATAGGAAGTGCTAAACCCGAAATGGTAGCCGGTCATTCATTAGGCGAATTTTCGGCATTGGTGGCAAATGGCACATTGAGCTTTGAGGATGCATTAAGATTGGTAGCGGTTCGTGCAAGAGCCATGCAAAAAGCCTGCGAGATGAATCCTTCTACCATGGCTGCTATTCTAAATCTTGCTGATGATCAAGTAGAATCAATTTGTGCGGAGATACAAAAAGAAACCGGCGAAGTTGTAGTTGCAGCCAATTATAATTGCCCGGGCCAGATAGTGATCAGCGGCAGTATAAAAGGAATTGAAATTGCATGCGAAAGAATGAAAGCTGCAGGAGCAAAAAGAGCACTGGTACTTCCTGTAGGCGGTGCATTTCATTCACCTTTGATGGAACCGGCAAAAGAAGAGCTACAGGCAGCAATAGAAACTACAAAATTTCATGTACCAACCTGTGCTGTGTATCAGAATGTTTCTGCAAAAGCAGTGATGGATAAGGATGAAATAAAAGAAAACCTGATTGCGCAACTAACCGGTGCTGTAAGATGGACACAAAGTGTACAGGCTATGATATATGCCGGTGCATCCCGGTTTACCGAATCAGGTCCCGGAAAAGTTTTACAGGGTTTGATACTGAAAATCAGTAAAGAAGCAACAGTGCAGGGAATTAATTAAAATTTACTAAGGTCTTCCCCTCAATAATTTGTATGTTTATGTATTCTTTGAATCTAAACATACGCTTATGAAACTACGATTTTTACAATCTATCTTTTTCATTTCTTTCCTTAGTTTATTTTCTACAGTTTACGGGCAGGACCGGAAGTGTGCAGCAAATGATGTTATGGAACGTCAAATTGCCAGCAATCCTTCTTTGGCTGCAAGGATGATAGCCATTGAAAAACATACACAGGAGTTTGTTGCAGCAAAAAGACAAAATCAAATTAACGGGAAGAAACCGGATAACCCAGGTGGTGGAAATGGAGGCGGAACCCCACCTCCAAATTTAGATCCGGTAACAATTCCGGTGGTAGTTCATATTGTTTATAATACCGATGAACAAAATATTGATGATGAAAGAGTAACTGAGCAGATCAGAATTCTTAATGAAGATTTTAATGCAACTAATGCTGACATCAATTCATATATTCCAGATCTATATAGTTCGGCTGTTAATGATGGAGCCAAAATTAGTTTTTGTCTTGTAGAAATAATCCGGAGACAAACAAATGTCACTTCCTTCAGTACAAATGATAATATGAAATTTGATGATAGGGGTGGAAGTAATACAGTTGATCCGGAACATAAACTGAATATCTGGGTATGTAATATGAGTGGCGGCATTCTTGGTTATGCTTATTATCCCGGTGTTAGCTCTTCTATTGACGGGGTAGTGGTTTTATATTCTGCATTTGGTATTACTTCCGGCAATTATGATCTGGGCCGTACTGCCACACATGAAGTGGGCCATTATTTTAACCTGCGCCATATCTGGGGCGACAGGCGTTGTGGAAATGATCTGGTAGATGATACCCCTTTACATGATGGAGCTAATTATGGTTGCCCATCTCAAGGATCTACCAGCAATTGCAAAGGACCTATTGTAGAAATGTGGATGAACTATATGGATTATACCTATGACCAGTGTATGTATATGTTCAGTAAAGAGCAGGCTTACCGGATGCAGGCTACATTAGCTGCCGGCGGCCCACGGGCCGGAATGGTACAAACTAATCCTTGTTCTACTTCATCATCTTCTTTTAAAAGTAGTGGTCAAATTGAATCTGAAAATTCAATTCGTAATACAGGTAGTTTCAAAATATATCCAACCATTACCACAGGAAATGTTTTTATGCAATTAAATGCTGAGAAATCCGGTGTTGCAGAAATGGCGATTTATAACCAGGCCGGTGTTCTGGTATCAAGAAAACGGTTCTCTGTTGCGGAAGGAATCAATACTCAGGAAATCAATATCGGTAATTTTTCAAATGGACTTTATATAGTCAAACTTCTGGAAGGAAATAATAAACACATTCAAAAATTAATTGTACAACAATAATGAGAACCCCTCAATGGAGGGGTTTTTCAATAAAGGGATTTTCAAAATGCGTATCTGGTCAATACATCCAAAATACCTGGATGCAAAAGGTATAGTTGCATTATGGAGAGAAACCTTGTTGGCAAAACATGTTCTGGAAGGTAAAACCAGGGGATTTAAAAACCATCCTCAATTAAACAGGTTTAAAAATTTAAAGTATCCGGTAGATGCCATTAACGAGTACCTGGATCATGTATTTACTGAAGCTATCCTTCGAGGATATCAATTTGATGGCACAAAAATTTCAAGACCATTTAAAAAAACAAAAATCAAAGTAACCAGTGGTCAACTTGAATTTGAAGCTTCACATTTACTAAAAAAATTAAAAACCAGGGATCCCAAATTGTTCAGCGGGTTTAAAAAAATTAAAACATTTGAACCACATCCAATATTCAAAGAAGTAAAAGGTGAAATTGAAGTTTGGGAAATCGTTTAAACATCAATACTGCAATTCACCCAGCCATTATCAAAACTGACATTGTATTTTTTATAAAAATTAATAGCAGGTTCATTCCAGTCCAGTACCTGCCATACAATTGCATTTATTTTTCTTTCCCTGGCTTCTTCAATCAACTGGTCCATCAATAATTTGCCTACTCCTTTTCCTCTTGCTTTGTCTGTAACCAACAGATCTTCCAGGTAAATTCTTTGTCCCTTCCAGGTGGAGTAGCGGATATAGAATAAAGCAAATCCAATAATTATCTTATGCTCTTCTGCAACTAAGGCCCACCACACCGGCTTTTCTCCAAAGCCACTTTCTTCAAAATGCTTTAATGTTACCGATACTTCATCCGGAGCTTTTTCATAATCCGCTAATTCCTGTATCAATTCCATTAATCTTGAACAATCTTCTTTAACTGCTTTTCGAATCGTTATCTCCATTTTTAATTTTGAATTTTTCATTTGGTATTTCTAAATCCCGGCCCTTTCACAAATCTTCCGGGTTTCGCCCCGGTATGTTCCCCATCTTTCAATACCTGTACTCCATTTACAAAAACATGAATCATGCCAGTAGCATATTGATGAGGCTTTTCAAACGTTGCATGATCCTGAATTTTTTGCGGATCAAATATGACAACGTCAGCAAAATTTCCAACCTTAAGTTCACCACGATTTTTAAGTTTCAAATTTTTTGCTGGCAGGTTGGCCAGTTTGCGAACAGCTTCCTGTAAAGAAATTATTTTTTCTTCCCGCACATATTTTCCCAATACCCGGCTGAAATTTCCATAAGCTCTTGGATGCGGATTGAATTTCAGGAAGAGGCCGGCAGGTTCATAGGAACCTTCGTCGCTGCCAAAACTCAACCAGGGAATGGCAATTTGTTTTTTTACATTCTCTTCATTCATCAAAAAATAGATACATTCTACCCTGGTACTATCCTGGATGATCAGGTCCATGGCAGTTTCTTCAGGAGATGTGCCGCGGAGTTTTGCAACATCACCCAATGATTTTCCAATATATTTTTTTAAACTGTCCTGTTTGAATCCCACGACTAAAATTTTATCCGGGCTTCCGACAGCATAAAAGAAATTTTCCCATTTATCGGTTTTGGTATTCATTTCTTTTTTTAACTGTTGTCTTATTACAGGGTCCTGTAATCTTTCTCTTAATTTTCCAAAGCCGCCATCTTGTAAGGAGGGAGGCATGGTAGCCGTAAGACCCGTGCCACCGGCAATATAGGTATACATATCTGCTGTAATATCCAATCCTTCGCTTCTTGCTCTTTCCACTCTTCTGATAACACTGTCCATTTTTGCCCAGTTATCTTTTCCTGCTGCTTTCAGGTGATAGATCTCTGCATGAATGTTTGCTTCTTTGGCAATCGTGATGAGTTCTTCAACTGCTTCATGCAGTTTGTCTCCTTCACTTCTCATATGGCTGATATAAGAACCACCATATTGTGATGCCACTTTACTCAATTCAATTATTTCAGAAGTTTTTGCAAAAAATGCAGGAGGATATATCAATGATGTGCCAACTCCCATGGCGCCTTCTTCCATCGCCTGCTTTATTAAAAGCTTCATAGATTCAAGTTCAGCAGGAGTGGGGTCACGGTTATCTTCGCCAATTACATTCATCCGTGCAGTAGTGGCGCCAACAAAAGAGGCAACATTGCAACTCACACCTTTTTTTTCAAGAAAGCTGAGGTATTCACCCAACGTATTCCAATCCACTTTATATTTAAAATCTGTCTGGCCTTCTTCCTGTTGTTTCTTTAATTTTTCATTCAAGGGTCCCATGCTCCAACCTTCACCCATTACTTCCAGTGTTACACCCTGCCGGATATCGCTCTGGCTGTTACCATCTATTATTAATGCCTCTGTTGCCCAGCTAAGCATATTTATAAAACCCGGAGACACAGCATTTCCTTTTGCATCAGTTTCATTTTTTGCAGTTGCTTTTGAAAGATCACCGATGAAGGCAATGGTATCGTTTTTAATTCCAATATCAGCAGTGTAGGGATCCCCACCATTACCATCATAGATCATTCCATTGCGAATGATGGTATCGTATTCTGTTTTGGCATTGCAGGAAAACAGGCTGATGAGTATAAGAAAAGAAAAAATTTGTTTCATGCTTATTTCTTTTTAGTGGCTTTAAAGTTTCCATTGGGTTGCTGAAATGTAACCGACAGTATTTCACCTTTGTCATTTTCTTCAAAAACTGCTTTATAATCCGGTAATGCTTTCAGGAAGAATTTGTTTTTTTCAGAAGCCACCAATTCATATTCCGGTTGCCCTTCAATAAATGCATATAAAGTTTTTTCACCTTTAAGATAAAACTTTGCCTCTGTTCCGGTTGAAAATTCAAAAACGCCTTCATATTTTTTTAAATCATTTTTATCGATTTCAATAGTTTTTTGCTCTTTTTCAAAAACGATGTCTTTTACAGCAGGTTCGAATTTCATTTCTACAGAAACAACCTCTCCCCTGGTATTCATATTGAATTTAACTTTCGGAGCATCTTTCGGATTTTCTTTTTCATCAGTTGATCGTGGTCTGAAAATGTCATAATGATAATGCTCCAGGTAAGATTTGGTTCTAAGCCCTGCTTCATTATAATCGGCCCATAGCGTATCTCTTTCAATGAAAAATTTCATTGTACCATAACCTTTGTTACTGTAATCTCCGGTATACTCTTTCAGGGGAAAAGATGGTTTTGTTCCTGGTTTTCGATTCAGGCTATCATTGTTTGGACTGGCTTTGGCAGTAGAATCATTTTTCAGTTTATCGGCCAGTGCAGATTTTCCCCATGGGCGATAGGATAATTTCAGCATCCGGTCAGCAATGAAATTCCGGATACTGGTTGTTGGAGTTCCCTGGTTAGTAACAACAAAAATGCCTATACTGTCTGATGGATAAAAACCTGTGCTGGTAATAAAACCATCAATACCACCGCCATGTTCTACCCTGTAATGACCACGATAGCTGCTCATGCCCCAGGCTAAACCGTATCCACTCATATGCAGGTCTGGATTTTCTGTACCTGGCAATCCACCACCTGGTGCAATTTGTGCAGTCATTGCCTGGCTTCTGTAACCGGCAGGTATAATTTCTTTATCATTAAATTTACCAGAATTGATCCATGTGATCAGCCACTTGGCCATATCTTTTGCACAACTGTTTATTGAACCAGCGGGTCCTATCGCATCTATGTTTCTAAAAGGGATAACTTTTGGCTTATCTTTTTCAATTGCATATGCCAGGGAATGATCTGTTGTTTTCGCCATATCAATGACTGACATGTTTGTATTATTCATCCCTAATGGCTTCAGTATTCTTTCCCTTACATTTTCTTCCCAACTTTTACCTGTGATTTTTTCAATCACCATACCCTGTGCCAGAAACATAAAATTGTTGTACTGGTATTTTTCTCTCAATTCTGCTGAAGGTTCCTGGTATTGAATTCTTTCTAATAATTCACTGCGGCTGGCAGTAGAACCATACCAGGAAAAATCATGACGGGGCAAACCACTGCGATGACACATCATATCCCTCAGTGTAATATGTTTATTGGTATAATCATTTTGAAATTTCAATTCAGGCAAATAATCTCTTACAGGTTTATCCAGGTTTACTTTTCCTTCTTTCTCCAACATGCCAAGAATAGATGATGTAAATGCCTTGGTACAGGAACCAATGGCAAACAAAGTGTTTTCAGTTACCGGTAATTTTTTTTCATAATCCCTGTAACCAAAACCTCCGGTATAAATAACTTTTCCTTTTTCAACTACTGCAATTGTTACTCCGGGAGCGTTCCATTCTTTCAGAATACGCAATGCAAAAGTATCGAGACCCTTTAATCTCGGATCAGTAGGTATCTGCGCTGAAGAAACAAGAAAGAGATTCAGGACTGTAAATAGTAATATAATTTTTCTCATGCTAGTTAGTTTTTACAATTATTAAATCACTTTAAAGATAAGGTCTCTGTATAATTCCCATTTAAGGGGTTTTTAAAGCCTGATCTAAGTCGCTAAGTATATCCTGAATATTTTCCAGTCCCACACTCATTCTTATCAATCCATCAGTAATCCCGTACTTTTCTTTTTCTTCCTGTGGAATATGATAATGCGTCATAGATGCAGGATGACAAAGAATGGTTTCTGCCGTACCTAAAGAAACTGTTCGAACACACATCTGAAGTTTATTCATGAATTCAATACCGCCCTGTTTTCCTTTTTTCAGTTCAAAACTCATCATTGCACCGGGATGCTTCATTTGTTTTGCTGAAACCCTGAAATCAGGATGCGATTCCAAACCATTGTAATTTACTTTTTCAACCTGGGGTTGACTTGCAAGAAACTTTGCCACTTCCATTCCATTACTACAATGTCTTTCCATTCTCAATTCTACTGTTTTTAATCCCTGCGTTAGGAGAAAGGCATCGAAGGGATTGCTGTTGCCGCCTAGGATACGTTGTGTTTTTGTAATGGATGATTTCATTTTTTCAAGATCTCTCCCCACCAGCACACCACCGATAGCAGTGCCATGCCCATTCAGAAACTTGGTAGTGCTGTGAAAAACAAAATCCACTTCAAACCGAAATGGTTGCTGAAGATATGGCGTAGCAAAAGTGTTATCAACTGCAACAAGGATATTCTTTCCTTTTGCCATTCTTGTCAAAGCTTCTATATCCACGCACTGCAAAGTCGGATTAGCCGGTGTTTCCAGGTACATCAATTTAATTTCCGGATTTGCTTTAATAGCTTCTGCAGCTTGATTCAGATCCCGGAGATCAGTAATGATTGCATCCACGCCAAACTGCGGAAGAATTTTTGTGATGAGTTCTTCCAATCCGCTGTAAAGAGAATAGTGGGAGAGTACCTTATCGCCTTTTTTCAAATTACCCATCATTAAAGAAGCCAATGCAGCCATACCGGAAGAGTGCAATAATGCTTTTAGCTCCAGATCATTTCCATTCTCATCTTTTAACCCAAAAGCTTCAAGTGCTGCGATCTTTCTTTCTGCTTCTGAAAAATTGGGATTACCCCAGCGGCTGTAGATATAACCTTCTTCCTCACCACTGAACCGGCGCATGCCTTGCTCTGCTTCATCATATACAAACGTTGATGAGGCATAAATTGGTGTTATGTGAGCATAGAGCGGATCCTGACGGTGGCCTCCATGTAAGGCAGTTGTACCAAATCCGGAAAATAATTTTCCGGATTTTTGTTTTGACGGGGGAAAACTTTTAGACATTATTCTGAATTAAAATTTGAAAATTTGTTTTAATTATAACCCATTTCAAAAGTAAATGATTTCATCTTTACCAACTAAACACTGAAAAAGCCCGCAGCTGCGGATTCAAATCATGAAAGAAATTCTACTACAACTTGCAGCCTACAATATATGGGCAAATCAAAAATTAACAGAGAGCATTCTTTCATTGCCTGAAGAAAAACAAAACCAGGCATTACCCAGTAGTTTTAAAAGTCTGCAAGCAACATTGCTGCATATGTGGGATGCGGAAAGCATCTGGTGGCAAAGGATGAAAATGCAGGAAAGATTTACAAGACCCAGCGAAAATTTTAACGGCAACATGAAAGATGTATGTAATGGGTTGTTGCAGCAAAATCTTCAATGGCAGGATTGGATAAAGAATGCAACAGATCCGGCATTGGAACATGTGTTTCAATATTACAATACCAAAAAAGAACATTTTAAAAACCCGGTAAGCCAAATGCTGTTGCATGTTTTCAATCATGGTACATACCACAGGGGTCAGTTGGTGAATATGCTCCGGCAATTGGGGGTTACAAAAATTCCACAGACAGATTTTATTGAGTGGACAAGGAAGAAATGATATCTATAATTTCAACTTTAACCCTAATCCAAAAATTTCCTGGATCTGTGTTCTTTGTTTTGTATCATGATCATAAACAATATCTAAAAGGATATTGGCAGAAAAAAGATTTGAAATATTTATGGTAAGTAAATTATTCATTAATACATCAATATTTTCTGGCTTTCTCAGGTAATCACTAAACAAATCCAGCCGGCCGATAAACCTCGTTGTTTTGGAAATTTTCAGATTATAATGAGAAGATAAATACGCACCTGTTTCCAGGTTAATCTTATGCAAAGAGTCTACTCCGAATTTTTTCTGCAGATAAAAGTCATCCTCTATTTTAGTTACCCATCTGAAAGTAGAAGGTGAAATAAATAAGGAAAAATAACTATTTGGTTTTTGACTTTTTATATCTATACCTGGTGCAAGAAGGAATTTACCCGGTGATAAAAACCCCGATATCTTATTATTGGTTTGCAAAGAATAATTATGGCCGCCCAGAAATTGTGTGTTTACATTAAACAGCAATCCGTAAAATATATTTTTATTATTTGTTGAATGATCCATTTCCAATGTCAGATCAAAACGGTCAGTGGTTTTCCTGAATTTCTTAAAACTGGCTGCTTCTACTGCACCCAGTTCAACATCAAAATAGGAATCAAATGAATATTTTCCCATTTTATGATGCAATGCATAATTCAAAATACCATTGACGCCAATTAAAAATTTTTCACCTCCGCTTGACCAATCGCTTAGTGCAGCCTGGTTAAGATTGAAAATAAAAAAACCGGTATTATGCCATCCGCTGGTATCAATGGTTTTAAATTTTCTGCTGTTTACTTTTTTAAGCTCCTGGATGGATTGTTGTGCAGAAAGGATAAAAACGAAGAAAATAAAAAAAGCAGTGCAGTGAATTTTTTTCATACAGGTTAACATCGCTGGTAATTCCCGCAATTTTTATTTGAATATAAAAACTACGGAATTAAATTTTCTGAATAACAAATCCTGATTCAAATATAGATAATAGGTCAATATTCCCACTTTATCAGTGTGGCGCCCCAGGTAAATCCGCCACCGAATGCAGCCAACACAATCAGGTCGCCTTTGTTAATATCGTGTTTCCATTCCCATAAACAAAGTGGAATGGTGGCGGCTGTGGTGTTGCCGTATCGTTGAATATTCAGCATCACTTTTTCAGGATTCAATCCCATGCGGTTTGCAGTGGCATCTATTATTCTTTTATTGGCCTGGTGCGGTACCAGCCAGGCAATATCATCGCCGGTTAAATTATTTCTTTCTAAAAGTTCTGCACTTACGTCTGCCATTCCTTTGACTGCAAATTTGAAAACCGGCTGTCCGTCCTGGAAAATATTATGTTCTTTATTCGTGACGGTTTCAATACTGGCTGGCCGCAATGAACCCCCAGCCTTCATATGCAGGTATTGAGCGCCGCTGCCATCACTTCTCAAAATACTATCCAGCACTCCATAACCGTCATAATTTGGTTCCAGTAATACTGCACCGGCTCCGTCACCAAAAAGCACACAGGTATTTCGGTCTGTATAATCAACTATTGCACTCATTTTATCAGCTCCCACTACCAGCACTTTTTTATAACGGCCACTTTCAATCAATGCCGTTCCGGTTGTTAGTGCATACAAAAAACCAGAACAGGCTGCAGATAAATCGAAACCCCACGCATTTTTAGCACCTAATTTATCACAGGCAATATTTGCAGTAGCAGGGAAAACCATGTCGGGAGTTACTGTGGCTACGATCATGCAATCAATTTCATCTGCATTTATTCCTCTTTTATGCAAAAGATCTTTTACTGCAGGCACTACCATATCCGAAGTAGCCAATCCTTCTCCTTTTAATATCCTGCGTTCGGAAATTCCGGTCCTCGTTCTTATCCATTCGTCATTAGTGTCAACCATTTTTTCGAGGTCAAGATTGGTTAGTTTATCTGGTGGCACATAGCCTCCAACGGCGGTTATTGCTGCAGTAATTTTTTTGTTCATCTAATAAAAAATTTTGGTCACGAAGATAACATGTTTCAATTTGTAGCTTCAAGTTGATGTGTAGGTTAGTTGGTTTTCAATTTCATGAATAAACATTTAACGATCAACAATTAACCTTCAGGCTTTTCACTTATTTTCGCTGCTATGATTGCTTATCTTAAAGGTGATTTTGTGTTTAAAAGCCCTGCAGTAGTTCATATGGATGTGAATGGGGTGGGTTATGAAGTGTTGATTAGCCTGAATACGTATTCAAAGATTCAAAACCTTGATAAAGGTATTTTACACACTCACCTTTTAATAAAAGAGGATGCACATACCCTGATAGGGTTTTTTGAACTAGCTGAAAAAGAGATGTTTCTGCATCTAATTTCTGTTTCTGGAATTGGGGCCAGTTCTGCCCGGGTCATGTTGTCTTATATGAAACCGGAAGAACTGGCAGGAGCCATCATAAAAAGTGATTTAAGAACCCTGGAAAGCATAAAAGGAATAGGAAAAAAGACTGCTGAAAGAATCGTGCTTGAATTGAAAGATAAATTGACAAAACACCCGGTCACTTCAAATATTTCCCCACTGAAATACAATACTTTGCACGCAGATGCGTTAAATGCTCTAATGGCTTTGGGTATAGCCCGGAACACCGCAGATCAGGTTGTTCAAAAGGTCATACAATCCGAACCTGCAACTACATCTGTTGAAGATGTTATAAAAAGAGCATTAAAATTTTTATAAGCCTATCGATCGAAAAATTTACTTAACTAATTCTGTTGAGAGAGAATTGAGCCCTAAGTCATCCATTATGTTCCATGCGCTGGCCACTTCCATCGTAATGTTTTCCTTTTTTCTAAAGGCAATGGCTTTGCCCTATTCACCTGTTACAGAAAAAAATTACCGGATTCAGGCTGATACCACCCGTCCTGTTGTTACTGACCGTTATGGTGATCCTTATACTTATCCAAACAGAAATCCATATTATTTACAAGACACAAGTTTCATTAAAAGAAATATTGAGTATGATCCTATAACAAAACAATATTTCATCATTGAAAAAATAGGAACACAGTATTATCGTACACCGATGACTTTCACTATGAAGGAGTTTGTGGATCTGAAAGGGAAAGAAGATGAAAGAGAATATTTCAGGAAAAGAGCCAGCCTGCTGAGTAATCTGAATCGCCGGCAATACAAACCAAAATTTGATTTTGTAAGTGATTGGGTGAACAGAATTGTTGGTAATGGAAAAATTGATATAAAACCGAATGGATATGTAGATATCGGCATGGGATACCAGGGGCAAAAAATTAATAACCCAACACTACCGGAAAGATCAAGAAATAATGGTGGCCTTGATTTCAATATGAACAGCCAGTTCCAGGTGGATGCAAATATTGGAGATAAATTAAAACTTCCTATCAATTACAACACACTTGCCAATTTCAATTTCGACAATCAATTGAAACTTGATTATGAAGGTAAGGATGACGAGATCCTGAAATTGTTCCAGGCAGGCAACACGAGTTTCACTTCGAAAGGAACATTGATCCCAGGGGCCCAATCTTTATTCGGATTAAAAACGCAACTGCAGTTCGGAAAATTATTTGTCACAACAGTATTAGCCAATCAGCGTTCGCAGCGGCAGTCGTTGGGAATAGAAGGAGGTTCTTCAACCCAGAATTTCACATATAAAGCGGATGAATATGAAGAGAACCGTCACTTCCTGATGTCTCAGTTTTTCCGGAACAATTATAATGCAGCGATGAAAAGCCTGCCGGTTGTTTCTTCCCTGGCACAGATCCTTCGGGTGGAAGTTTGGGTAACAAACCGTACTGGCGCCACCACCGATACAAGAGATGTGGTAGGCCTGATGGATATTGGCGAGGGACAACCTTATGGACCTTGGGGTGGAATTGGTAATGTGCCATCCAGAAATAATGCAAACAATCTTTATACTACATTGGTAAATAATGCCGGGGCAAGAAATTCATCACAGGTACAAAGTGTATTAACCGGCCTTGGATTGCAACCGGTTCAGGATTTTGAAAAAACTTTTGCCCGAAAACTATTACCCACAGATTATTATTTTAATCCGCAAATAGGTTTTATTTCTCTTAATCAGCAATTGCAGCCTGATGAAGTGCTGGGTATTGCTTACCAATATACATACAATGGGAAAGTGTACCAGGTAGGGGAGTTCTCAACAGACATTCCTCCAGATTCTACCGGTGTCACACAGCCAGTGATCTTTTTAAAACTTTTAAAAGCTACATCACAAAGAACCAATCTTCCGATTTGGGATCTGATGATGAAGAATGTTTATAGTGTAGGTTTTGGACAATTGGAACGATCTGATTTCAAATTGGATGTATTGTATGAAGAACCAAGCCTTGGTGAAAAAAGATATTTACCACCGGCTGATGTCAGCGATCCTTACAAAGGTCAGCCACTGATCTCCCTGTTGAACCTGGATAGATTGAATAACCAAAATGATCCACAACCCGATGGTGTGTTTGACTTTCTGGAAGGGTTCACAATTATTTCATCACAAAGCAGAATCATCTTTCCGGTACTGGAGCCTTTTGGTAAAGATCTGGAGTATGTTTATAATGGAGCGGATAGTTTACAACAAAGAGCAAAATATCTTTTCTATCCGCTTTACGATACCATCAAAGCCATTGCCCAAACTTATGCCAACCTGAACCGCTTTAAGTTTCTGGGTAAAAGTAAATCCGGTCTGGGTACTTCTGAATATCAATTGGGATTTAATATTCCTGCAGGTTCAGTAACTGTAACCGCAGGCGGGCAAATACTCAGAGAGAATATTGACTATGAGATCAACTATGATCTTGGATCTTTAAAAATAATAAACCAGGCAATCATTAATGCAGGATTACCGGTAAATGTGCAATTTGAAAACAATGCAACATTTGGATTGCAAAACAGGAATTACATGGCAATGCGACTGGATTATATTGCCAGTAAAAAACTAACCCTTGGTGGAACAATGGTCAGGCTCAGTGAAAGACCATTTTTTATCAAACAAAACTTTGGAGACGATCCAATCCGGAACACCATGTATGGGGTTGACTTTGATTACAGGAATGAAGTGCCGAGACTTTCCCGATTACTGGATAAGCTTCCTTTCTATTCCACCAAGGCACCATCATCCATTACAGCTTATGGTGAAGCAGCCATGTTGAAACCAGGCCATGCACCACAAATTGGAAAAGGAGATGCAGGCGTGATTTATATTGACGATTTTGAAGGAACAAGAAATAGTATTGATCTTCGTTTCCCGCTTATCAGCTGGACCATGGCCTCAACACCACAAAAGTCTCCTGACAGAAACAACGCCATACTTTTTCCCGAAGCTGATTTAAGCAATAACCTTGAATATGGATTTAACCGGGCAAAACTTGCCTGGTATAATATTGAACAGGTACTGCAGGAAACAAGAAACACCAATAACCCATTGCGTGGAAATCTTGAAGAACTTTCAAAACCTGAAACAAGGCAGGTTTATTTCAGGGAAATATTTCCAAACAGAACACAGGATTTTGGCCAGGCAAATCTTACTACCATGGACCTGGCATTTTATCCAAATGAAAAAGGCCCCTATAATTTTGAAAACAGACCGGGAAGAATTAATGCAAATGGAAATTTATTGAATCCAAAAAAAGCATGGGGCGGTATCATGCGCAATATTGACCAAACAGATTTTGAAACCGGTAATATTGAATTCATAGAATTCTGGATGCAGGACCCATTTATCAGAAAACCACAAAGCCAGGGAGGAGAATTATATTTTAACCTGGGAAATATTTCTGAAGATGTATTAAAAGATGGTAAGCGGCTTTATGAAAACGGTTTACCCACACGCAAAAATCCAAATTTGCCAGTAGATACGAGTACAGTGTGGGGAAGGGCGCCTTCAAACCCGATACAGGTTACAAATGCATTCAGCAATGATCCGGAAGACCGGCCATTTCAGGATGTAGGTTATGACGGCTTACCGGATTCTCTGGAAAGAACCAAGCAAGCCAGATATCTTGCTGATCTTGCTGCCAACTTTGGTGTAAATTCTTCTGTTTATCAACAAGCAATTGCAGATCCATCAAATGATAATTTTAAGAACTACCGTGATCCATCTTATGATCAACCATTGGCAGGCATTCTGCATCGTTATAAAGATGTAAATAATCCCCATGGCAACTCACCAATATCAGAGAACACTACACAATTTATCAATGCTTTTACACTCTATCCTGACCAGGAAGAATTGAACCGGGATAATACATTAAATGAAGTAGAAGAATATTTCCAATACAGGGTAGATCTGAAGCCCAATATGCAGGTGGGCACAAATTTTATTACTGATAAAAGATCTGTAAACGTGAGTTTAGCCAATGGGTCTTCAAGAAATGAAACCTGGTATCTGTTCAGAATTCCGGTTACACAATATCATAATAAAGTAGGCAATATTCCCGACTTCAAATCAATCCGGTTTATACGAATGTTTCTTACCGGCTTTGAAGATTCCGTGGTTTGCAGGTTTGGTAAACTGGAACTGATCCGTAATCAATGGCGCAGATTTTCTTATGAAGTAGATACAACAGGAATTTTTAAAACTTTACCGGCAAACGACCCTACTAAAGTAGATGTATTGGCAGTGAATGTGGAAGAGAACGACCAGCGACAGCCAATCAGGTATATGCAGCCTCCGGGTATAGAACGCCAGCAACAATTAAGTAATAATAATGTTCAGTTGTTATTAAATGAACAATCACTCAGTTTGAAAGTAAGTGGCTTGTTGGAAAATACAACACGTGGAGTTTTCAAAACCATGAACCTGGATTTGCGCCAGTATGGCCGGCTTTCCATGTTCATCCATGCTGAAGAAACTTTGTTCCAGGGTTTCATCCAGGACAATGATCTGAATGCAGTAATACGTATAGGTAATGATTTTGTAAGTAATTATTATGAGATCAAGGTTCCGTTAAAAATTACTCCCTGGGGTGCATCAGACTCCCTGGCAATCTGGCCGGAGGCAAACAATCTTGATTTCAATATACAGGAATTAGTTAGATTGAAAACCCAAAGAAATAAAAGCGGGTTGTCACCTTCTCAATATTTCAGCCAGGTCATTGATGGTAAAAAATATGCAATTATCGGAAATCCAAATCTTGGTGAAGTAAGAGGAATGCTGATGGGTGTGGAGAATAAAAAAGTAGAAACCATCTCTGCAGAGATATGGTTCAATGAACTTCGTTTGTCACAACTGGATGAAAAAGGAGGATGGGCTGCTTTGGGTCGCCTCGATATAACAGGGGCAGATCTGTTTAACTTAAGTATTTCTGCCAACGCAAGAAGTACAGGATTCGGAACATTGGAACAAAAAGTAAATGAACGAAGCAGGGAAGATTATTTACAACTGGATATTTCTGCAAATATTGACGCCGGTAAATTATTGCCTAAAAATGCAAATATCCAATTGCCAATATATGCAGGTATCAGCCGCACCAGTTCCTCCCCGGAATATGATCCCTATGAACTGGATACAAGATTAAAAGATAAATTAAGGGAAAGCTCTAAAGAAAAAAGAGACTCGATAAAAAATGATGCGATTGATGTAGTTACCATAAAGACCATAACGCTTACCAATGCAAAAGTGAACCGATCTGGAAATAAAAAATCTCAGCCCTGGGATATTTCAAACCTTGACTTTAATTATTCATATACAAAAATCCAGAAAAAGAATCCATTGATTGATCATGATGATATGGAAAGAACAAGAGGAGCTATTGGATATAATTATGCGCCGCAGCCAAAGTATGTTGAACCTTTCAAGAGATTGATAAAAACTAATTCCAGGTGGTTTTCGTTAATCAAAGATTTTAATTTCAATTACAAACCTTCACAAGTTTCATTTAAAGCAGATGTGTTCAGACAGTTTGGTGCCCTGCAACCCAAAAATGTAGGAGGCGGACCTTATAAAATACCGGAGACCTATGACAAGTATTTTACATTCGACCGTTACTATATTCTACGATGGGATTTAACCCGTTCTTTAAATCTTGATTTCAGTGCTACGAATAACTCAAGGATTGATGAACCATTTGGCCGAATTGATACCCGGGAAGAAAAAGATTCGGTAAGAAAGAATTTATTTAAAGGCGGAAGGAATACCAGGTATCATCAGGAAGCAACGTTTACCTATAATTTCCCAACTGATAAATTTCCTTTATTGGACTGGACTTCCCTTCGTGCCAGTTATAAAACAGAATATGATTGGATCGGCGCCTCATTGCTTGCAAAAGGATTGGGAAATGTACTGACCAACGGTCAAACCAAAAATGTGAATGGGGAATTTAATTTTGATCAGCTTTATAATAAATGGAAATTTATCAGGGCTGTGTACAGCTCGTCAGCACCAGCAAATAATAACGCAAACATTCCTGATGCAAGAAAAGCAGTTAAAAAAATTGTGAACAGAGATTCACTTACAAAAAAACAAGCCAGGTTACTGGACAAGGCGGAAAGAAAATTATTGAAGAAGGAAAGAAAAGAAATGAGAAGAAGCCAATTACCAGAAGTAGGTGATTTTGTAAAAGGAGTTGCAAAACTTGCGACATCTGTTAAACGAGTTGGGGTTCAGTACACCGAAACTGCGGGCACAACCTTGCCGGGATATTTGGACAGCACAAAAATATTGGGTCAAAACTTCAATAGCATGCAGCCAGGGTTAGGATTCCTGTTAGGCTATCAGCCTGATACAAATTGGGTGAATGAAAAAGGAAACAAAGGATTGCTAACGCATGATCCGATCTTTAATGCTCTGATACAACAACGCTATGACCAACGGTTGAACCTGACTGCTCAGGTCAATCCTCTCAGGGATTTTAATATAGACCTGAACATGGATAAAACATTTAATAAAAACTATAGTGAGCTCTATAAGGATACTACAGGATTGCCAAATGGAAAATTATCGCGGTTAAATCCATATGCAGCCGGAAGTTTCAGCATCAGTTATATTTCATATCAAACATTGTTCACCAAGTTTGATCCAAACCTGGTAACAGAAACTTTCAAACAATTTGAAGAAAACCGGATTTTACTTTCATCTAAACTTGGAAAACAAAATCCTTATAATGGATCCAATCCTGCGCCCGGGCCAAACGGATATTTTGAGGGTTATGGACGATACGCACAGGATGTACTCATTCCGGCTTTTCTTGCTGCCTATACTAACAAAGATCCGTTGAGTGTAAACCTGATAAAAAACTCAAACCCTGATTTAAGGGCAAATCCGTTTAAAGGCCTTACACCAAAACCAAACTGGTCTGTTACCTATAGTGGATTAAGCAGAGTAAAAGGCCTTGAAAAAATATTTACCAATGTGGTCATTCGTCATGGTTACCGGAGTACTTTAAGTATGAATAGTTTTAATTCTGCCTTATTTTTTGAAGATCCGTTACGATACGGTTTCCCTTCTTTCATTGATACGATCTCTAAAAACTATATTCCCTATTTCCTGATTCCGAATATTACGATCAGTGAAGAATTCAGTCCTTTGTTTTCACTGGATGTCACATTCACCAATCAATTGACAACAAGAGTTGAATTTAGAAAAACAAGGCAACTAAGTTTGAGTTTGGTTGACTATCAATTGGCAGAGAACAGATCTACAGAGTTTACCATCGGCGCAGACTGGCGGGTGAAGGGAATGCCTCTGATCAAAAAGATTGGAAAGATGAGCCTTGATAATGATGTTACTTTTAAACTGGATCTTAGTTTCCGTGATGACGCTACTGCAAACAGTAAACTGGATCAGCGATCTTCCTTTGGTACTGCAGGTCAGAAAGTGATACGTATCAATCCTACAATAGACTATGTAATAAATAGCCGTGTCAGGGCCTCGCTTTATTTTGAACAAACAAGAAACATCCCCAAGATTGCTACCAGTGCACCAATTACCAATACAAGAGCAGGTGTTCAGTTGAGAATTTCGCTGGCGCAGTAAAAAGTCGGGAGTCGGGAGTCGGGAGTCGGGAGTCGGAAGTCGGAAGTCGGAAGTCGGGAAAAACGTTTCAGTTTGTAAAGACATAAAAGCTAACTGCTAAAAGCTTTTGGCTAAAAGTTTTTTCTCACTTCACTTTCTTAAACATCATTACATAGCCACAAAGATTTTTTTTCTTTTGCTTATTAACCTGTACCGGTTTCATCATGTGAAATTCGGAGAAACGGGCCTGGTATAGATAGGATATAATATTACCGTCAATTTCTCCCCATTTCTTTTGCTGGAATACGACTTGCTTTTCATTCCAGTCAAACATACGTACTTCATAAAGTCTGCTGGTATAATCTCCGATAAAAACAAATTGATAAAGACTTCCCTGGTTTAGTGGTACAACAACAGGCATCTCATATTCGCTTTCCATAGATATGGAAGCTTCTTTCATCAAAATAAATCCATCGGCTGCAAAAAGATTTTTGAGGCTATCAACCTGGCGGGTTATTAATGCATCTTCACAGGATTTAACCCTGAGCACATTGGATTGTGAGAAGGAAGATATTGCAATAAACGAAAGCAACAGAAATGCCAGGTATGGTTTTTTCATAAGGACTAAAAATGGATATTGAATCGGCTACATAAATATAAAATCAAATCTTCTATGATCTAAACTTTTGAAACAGTTATTATTAACACAGGGTATATCTTCCAGGTGTATTTACAGATACACTAAAAAAAGATTCGTAATTCTCATTAGTAATTTTCTTTTTACAGATCTGCAATAATAAGAATTTAATTATTTGCTCAAAATTAAATTGAGCAAAGTCAAATTATTTCCTGTTAAAAAAAATGGAATTTGCCTGTTGAGTACAGGAAAGTACAAGATCGTTGATACAAACATGGGCGGGTAATGTAGTTGTGTAGTAAACCACGTCTGCAACATCTTCTGCAGTTAACGGTTTTAGGCCATCATAGATCTTGTTGGCCGTTTGCTCATCTCCCTTAAACCGAACAATTGAAAATTCCGTTTCTGCAGCACCCGGATGAATGGCGGTAACTTTTATGCCTAATCTCAGCATGTCTATTCTCATGGCTTGCGAAACAGAATCAACAGCTGACTTTGAAGCGCAATAAACATTACCTTTTTCATAAACTTCTTTTGCAGCAACTGAACCCATATTAATAATATGTGGAGTCTGACTTTTTTTCAAAAAAGGAAGTAATGCTTTAGTAACATAAAGTAACCCTTTCAGGTTGGTGTCGATCATGGTATCCCAGTCGTCGAGATCTGCCTCATCAAAATGATCACGGCCCAGTGCCAGGCCAGCATTATTGACCAGGATATCTATATGCTGCCAATCTTCGTGAAGATTATTGATTGCAGCAAACACATCTTCCCGGTTTCTTACATCAAAAGATGAAATTAAAATTGCAGTATTAAACCTGGTTTCCAGTTCTTCTTTTACCTGTAACAGTTTATTCTCTCTTCTTCCGTTTATAATAAGATCATATCCGTGAGATGCAAATTTTTCAGCACAGGCTTTTCCAAAACCTGCAGTTGCTCCGGTAATAAAAACAATTTTTCTCATCCTGTATTTTTTAAAATGATAATTGCATTAAAAACAAATGCGAAAATAAGACAGCCAGGTATACCAGATGAACAAAAAATCCAATTGGGAAAGGAATTACCTGATCAATGTTGTTGTGCCTTTTTGAAAAACAGATTTTCCGGTATAATCAACTGCTTTTACGATCCAGGCATAGGTTCCGGTTGTTTGAAGCTTATTTGAAATTTTGCCATCCCACCCCTGTCCATTTTTAGTAGTGCTGAAGACCAGTTGCCCCCACCGGTTATATATACGGAAGTATTCTATTCTGTCTATACCTACACCGATAGGTTTCAGGATATCATTTAACCCGTCATTATTTGGTGTGAATCCTGTCGGAACAAAAATCTGAGGATTGGTGGTAAATACTTTTACCAGTATGGATGCTGAATCAAGACATCCAATCTGATCGGTAACTAAAACTTTGTAGCGAATGGTATCAGTGCTCTCATTTAATCTTGCTACAGGGTTTGCAATATTTACATTGTTTAATCCTGTTGGAGGCGACCATCTGTAATTTTCTCCTCCCGATGCAGTTAATTGTAAAGGCTGTCCGGCAACTATTGAAGTGTCATTGCCGGCAAAGGCTAATACTTTTGGAAGTACCGTTACTAAAACAGTGTCAGTACCGGGTTTGGGACATCCCAAAGTGTCGGTAGCTGTAAGAATATATTTTGTGGTAATTGATGGCCGGGCAATTGGGTTTAACAAATTGGCATTATTAAGAGAGCCCTGTGGCTTCCAGAAATAATTTGTAGCTATAACATTTCCTGCCAATTGAACCGGATTATTATAACATATCGTCAAATCCTGGCCTGCATTTACAGTCGGGTAATCTGCAATAGATATTCTGACAAAATCAGTTATTGAACACCCGCCCACAAAAGCAGTCAACTGGTATGTTGTATTTACAGTAGGATTAGCTATTGGATTTATGATGGAAGGATTGCTCAAATTAATATTTGGCGCCCATGAAAATCTTAACCCATCCGAAACGGCCCCTAATTGCACTCCATCTCCTCTGCAGAAAGTGGTATCAGACCTCATGTTTAATGTTACTGCTGATATTACCCTTACCCTTACTGAATCATTATTTAAGCATCCATTATCATTCAGTGTTACATCATAAGTAGTGGTAGTACTGGGATAAACTGCGGGGTTTGCAGTATTTGCAAATTGAATATTTGTATTTGGATTCCAGGAAAACGTGCCATTTCCTGTAACTGGAATTCTCAATGTATCAGCAAGACAAATTAAAGTATCCCGAAAAGGAAGAGTAATAACTGGTTTGTCTAAAATTGTAATGTCTTTATATAATGTGTCCAAACACCCCTTGGAGCTTCCAACAATCAATTCAACAGTCTTTAATCCGGTTGTTGGAAATGAATAAGCAGGATTTTGCGTTCGTGAAGTATCATTGGCTACACCAGCTTCGCCAAAATTCCAGCGCCATGTATTTACAATCCCATATCGGGAAGTTGTGAGATCATTAAACTGTGTTGGTTTGTTCACACAGGAGATGAGTTCATTAAAATCAGGGAAGAAGCCAGGATATATTCCCAGCTTCATGGTGGCTGAATCTGAACATTGATCACCGGGGTTCACTACAAGTTTTACATTATAGATCCCGGTGTCCGCATATGTATATGTGGGTATAGGCAGGTTAGAAGTATCATCTAAAACACCCGCTACACCAAAATCCCATTTCCATGAATAGATAAGAGAGGATGGCGTAAGATTTTCGAAAGTAGTTACAAAGTCATCGCAATAAGTAGCGGATAACGGAAGCTGTGCAGCAACAAAATCGCAATCGGCTACCTCTAAAATAAAATCTTTCCGATGGGTATTTATAAGTCTTCCGTTTCTCCATTCTTTTACGCAGACAGCAACAACATAAGAACCTGCTCCCGGTGCAATTCCTGAAATAAGCCCGGTGTTTGGGTTTATGGTCGTATTTGGGCCCAGTGGCTGTGCGGAACTATAACCATTGCCATAAGATAAAATACTATAGGGAGGTGGAGGAGGGTTGGGAACAGTAGGACTACCGGAACTTCCTCCTTCATAAGCTTCGCAAAATTCATAGGTAAGCACATCTCCGTCGGGATCCCTGGCACCAAAGTCAAGAGAAAAATTTCTGTTTTGACAAACCAATGCTGTATCCTTTAACAAAAACTGCGGACTTGAATTGAATCCGGTACCTATATCATTTGTACCAGCAATACTACCTAAATAAGTAGCTCCTGATCCAATAGCGAATGATAAATTGGAGATATTATCAATCCGGCAACAACGTTGAAAAACCACCAAATAACCAGATGGATTATTGGTCAGCGTAACGGTTAAATAATAATATCCAACCTGGAAACAAACATCGGGTGCATTGATAATACAGGGAATATTTCCTGTTTTTTGAAGCACTTCTGTACGATCCAGTGAAACAGAAAAAGGTGAGCCAACAACTGTAAAATTGTTTGCTTTATCATATATGGAGAAATTGACTATTGGGTCAAGTTGTGCACCTGTTGAATGACAATCTCTGAATAGTCTTAAAGTGATCCTGTATTGACTGGTGCCGGGCACAGAACCCACACCGAGATATTCATAAAAGATCTCGCCACCGGCAATATGCCTTCCATAAGAAAAAGTACAAAGGCTAATTGTAAAAAGTAATATGAGTAATCTTTTCTTCATGTAAATGGTTTCCGGAAATAAGCAAAGAATATTCTTATTCCTGTATAAAAACCTGAGTGGGAAAGAAAAGTAAGATTGTTTTTTAGTTCCCACCAGGTAAGGATTCCGGATTTTGAAATTACGTTTTTTTTATTGGATATAGGTCTGTGAACCGGCATCATTTGTTAATTTATATAATAGATTAATCGAATATTTAATTCATCAGGTTGTGTCAAAAGGAATTAGTTGAAATGTAATGATTCATTTGGTCAGGAGAAAAAATTATCAAGGATCTTATTCAGGATTTCAGGCTCCTCTAGCATACCCATGTGACCTGAATTTTTGAGAATATGAAAATGGCATATTTCGGGAAAAACGGATTGTTTCAGGCTGTCATCAATAGGTACAGCTGCATCATTTGCACCAGCAACAAACAGGATGGGAAAGTTTGATCCTTTCAAAACCTGACTCCTGTCTGGTCTTGCGATCATTGCTTCGTAATAAGCAATAAGAGATTCAGATGAAAGATCTGACAGGCTTTCAATAAAATCATCAATGACCTTTTTTGATTGCGATTTTGTATTGGAAGAAAACAGATTAGGACTGGTAGTTTTTAAAAATTCAAATGCCCCATGTTGCCTGATAAATTGAATTCCTTTTTCTCGGGTAGCAATTTTTTCTTCAGTGTCTGCAAAAGAAGTAGAGTGAAGAAGCCCGAACGCCTGTAAATGATTCCAGTATTTTTCTGCAAACGCTAATGTAACATAACCTCCCATACTGTGGCCAATCATTGTACAGCTGTCAATATCTTCCTCATGAATAATAGTGTGAAGAACTTCGGCCAATTCTTCCATGCTCATGTCATCAATTGTTTCTGACCCGCCACAGCCGGGAAGGTCCGGAATGATAAGCAGATATTTATTTTTTATATAGTCAATTTGGTTTTGCCACACAGTTCCGTCTTCACCAAAACCATGAACAAACATGACAGGCTTACCGGATCCAAAAATCCGGTAAAATATTTTTTTTTGCTGGTATGAGATAAACTTATTCATTAAATTGACTCAGGTGCAAAAAATAAATTCTTTTTTCTATTGTTAATTATTTGGTTCTTGAGCGGAAATAGCTTCTTGTCAAAATTATTCCCAGCACAGGTAATATTGCAAGATTCAATTGTTGGGGTAACAGGAAAAAAGCGCCTATAAGCAGGATGCTATAGAAATAAGTAAACCTGAAATATTTTTTAACCCATTCCTTTTTACTGAATACCATAAAGGACATTGGTAAATGAACCGGAAATGCCCATAGAAGATTAAAATTATTCTTACACATCGCATGGCTGGTACCAAACCACATAAAAAGTAACAGTACCCCGGTTAATCCCAAAGTCAATAAGAAAATAAAATCAAACCAGTTAAAGGCTTTTATCCAGATTGAGGATTTTGAAATACTAAATAACAAAGTGATCAGGAAAATTGCACTGAATATCACAATCGGGATAAACAGGGATCCTGATTTTTTTACCGCTGATTGAGTAAGCAATACTTTCTTTTCAGCAACCAGGGGCTGATCAAAATTGACGGTACTGTCAAAAGCTTTGAGCAGGTATTCAGGCAAAAACATTGCTTCACGATTGCTCACTCTTTTATCCAGGGGACTTCCCAATAGAATATCAATTCCCAATTTGCTCCAGAACTGTCCGCCTTTATTTAAATAATCATGGATCAAATGCCGGAAAGTGGTTCTCTTATCAGGCACTATATTTTTTGTGATCATTGGACGGCCGGTTGTCTTTTCAAGCATGTCGCGAAGCCGGGTTGTACAATTGTCGTAATTAAAATCGTAATAGTAATAACGGGTTTCTTCTTTTGCGTTTTCTTTAAGTGCAAGCAGCATTTTTTGTTTTTCGTAGCAGGAAATATTTATAACCTGTTCTGTAACTCCTCTTTTAAAAAATTCATATTCCCACATAAAAGACGGGAAGGAATCGATTGTTACAAAATAAAGCAGATTGCCTTTTACAAACTTTTTATAAAAATCCTGATCATCAAAATCAAATGTGCCATAGTTAAAAACAATGTCGGAGTTTGTTGAAAGATCAGTAACTCTAAGGGCACTGTGGCCGAAAACGGAATAGAGTTCATTGCCGGGTGTGCAGGTGAGCAGGCTGATCCTTATGTTGCAACTTTCAGATTGAGCAAAAGAAAAACCAGATATGAAAAACAGTAAAAGACAGGCAAGCTTTTTCACTCTTAATTAGTTTTAGTAAATGTAAAAGATTATTGCCACAGAGACTCAGAAACTCTGAATTGAATTCTGTTAAAAAAGCAGAATAGAATTACCAAATGTACAAGAGCCGATAGCTATCGGCTGCGATGCAACAAATGTTGATAGTAATAATTCAGCCGGGTACATAATTTGAAACATTCTTATTAAAGAAAAATAGCAAAGAAAAAACATGATTGACCTAAGTGCCCTCTTTGGGGGACAGGGGGCCTTATTTCCTGCTATAATTTGGCGACTCTTTGGTTACTTCCACATCATGCGGGTGACTTTCATTCATCCCTGCATTGGTGATCTTAACAAATGAAGCCTTTTTCAACTCTTCAATATTTTTTGCACCGCAATAGCCCATGCCTGCACGTAAGCCACCGACAAATTGATAAACGATCTCTTTTAATATTCCTTTATATGCCACACGACCTTCTATGCCTTCCGGTACAAATTTTTTCACATCATCTTCCACATCCTGGAAATACCGGTCGCTGCTGCCGGTGTTCATGGCGCCTAAAGATCCCATGCCACGGTATTCCTTGAATTTTCTTCCTTCATAAATAATGGTTTCTCCCGGACTTTCTTCCGTGCCTGCAAATACGCTTCCCATCATGATGCTATCGGCACCGGCAGCCAATGCTTTCACCATGTCGCCTGTATAGCGGATACCTCCATCGGCAATGATGGGAATATTTTTTTGTTTCAAAACTGAATAAGCTTCCATCACAGCAGTAAGCTGAGGCACACCAGCACCGGCAACAATTCTTGTTGTACAAATTGACCCTGGACCGATTCCTACTTTCACTGCATCAGCACCGGCTTCTGCCAATGCTTTTGCACCGGCAGCTGTGCCCACATTGCCGGCAATTACATTTATGTTTTTAAAATTCTTTTTTACAAGTTTCAGTGCAACAATAACTCCTTTACTATGTCCATGTGCACTATCCAGGCAAATCACATCCACACCAACCGTCTTCAATGCTTTTACCCGGTCCAGCATATCAGCAGTAATTCCAACTCCGGCACCTGCTATCAATCTGCCATGAATATCTTTTACTGCATTGGGGTGGCTCTTTAATTTCAGAATATCACTGTAGGTAAAAAGACCAGTCAGTTTACCCTGCTTATCAATAATGGGGAGCTTTTCAACTTTTGTTTTCTTGAAAAGTTGTTCAGCTTTTTTCAGGTCAGTTCCTTCGGGTGCGGTGTAAAGATTTTCTTTGGTCATCACCTCACTCACCTTTCGTTTGGGATCAGTTTCAAAACGCAGGTCACGGTTGGTGAGTATGCCCACCAATTTTCCGTTCTTTTCAACAATTGGAATACCGCCGATCTTATTTTCCTTCATCAATCTTAAAGCATCACCGATAGTTGCATTTGCCTGTAATGTAACCGGGTCAATGATCAGTCCGCTTTCACTTCTTTTTACTTTTCTTACCTGGGCAGCTTGTTCTTCAATGCTCATGTTTTTGTGTAAAATACCCAGGCCGCCTTCTCTTGCCAGTGCAATAGCCAGAGCTGCTTCTGTTACAGTATCCATAGCTGCAGAAAGCAAGGGCACATTTAAAGAAATGTCTTTTGTAAGTCTTGTTTTGATATCGACATCACGGGGAAGTACCTGGCTAAAACCAGGGATCAATAAAACATCATCGAAGGTGAGTCCTTCAGCGATGATTTTTTTCGAACCAGATTTTTGTTGGGGATTATTTAGTGTTGCCATGTGCAAAGATAAGGTTGCAGAATAAATAGCGAAAATGATTTTTTATATCATTTTCTAAATGAATTTTAATTCAACTTGTAAAGTTTCCCCGGCAAAGAAGAAACCACTCCCTGCAATTCCATATTTAATATTGCAATGGCAACTGCACTACTACTGAGTCCGCTTTGTAAATTGATCTCATCAATTGCCACCATTTCTTTTTCTTTCAAAATATCCACCACTATTCTTTCATCTGAAGTTAATTCAATAAAAAGTTCTTTTTGGTTTTTGATTTTTGACTTTTGATTTCTCTCTTCCCATCCCATAACCTCTATGAGTTCCTGCGCATCGGTTAGTAACATGGCCTTATTGTTTTTCACCAGGTAATTGCAGCCAGCACTTTTTGTGTCTGTCACTTTTCCGGGAATGGCAAAAACATCTTTATTATAACCATTCGCTAATTCAGCGGTGATCATACTGCCTCCTTTGATTCCGCTTTCAATTACAATGGTGGCATCACTCATACCCGCAACAATCCTGTTCCTTGTCGGGAAATTATGTTTATCAGGTTTTGTTTTGCTGCAAAATTCTGTAAGTAACCCACCGCCATGTTTCAGCATTTCTTTTGCAAGGTTGGCATGTTCAGAAGGATAGATCTGGTCTAGCCCATGTGCCAGGACACCTACGGTAGGAAGTTTGTTTTTATATGCTGCTTTGTGTGCAATGGCGTCTATACCGAAAGCCATTCCGCTAACCACTAAAACATTTAGTGCTGTCAGATCTTTTACCAGTTTTTCTGTTACCTGTTTGCCATAATCACTAAAGTTCCTGGTGCCTATTATGGAGACAACCCTGGAATTATTCAGATCTGCTTCGCCTCTGTAAAACAGAAGGCTGGGGGAGTCATAGCAATTTAATAATCGTTGTGGATATTCTTTGTCATTTAGGAAAAGTGGCTTGATCTTATATTTTTCAATAAATTTTATTTCAACTTCAGCACTTTCAAAATCTGTATAATCTTTTATAGCTTTTGCCCTTACAATGCCGATGCCTTCAAGTTGTTCCAACTGATGTTGTTTGGCTTTAAAAATATTTTCAGCACTGCCAAATTGCTGCGTAAGGATCTTTGCATGAACACAACCAATATTGGGAACTTTGGTTAAAGCAAGTTGATAAATGAGTTCGGAGTTCCTGGTCATTTGTTCGCAGTAAGGTAATCAAATATACTTCGAAGTCCTGATTCAGAACTATTGACTTACCACTTTCATTTCCGTTCTGCGGTTCAGAGCTCTTCCTTCTTCCGTGTCATTTCCTGTGACAGGTTGGGTTTCTCCAAATCCTTTGGCAGAAAGTCTTATAGCCAGAATGCCTTTAGAGATCAGGTAGTCAATAACTGCCTTAGCCCGGTTATTTGATAAAACAAGATTATCCGCAGGTTTACCAACATTATCTGTATGTCCGCCAATCTGGATTTTTACTGATGGATTATCATTTAATAACTGAACCAGTTTATCCAGTTCTGCTTCCGATTCCGGTTTCAGGTCAAACTTATTTACATCAAAGAAAATATTTTTTAAAACTATCGAGGCATTTGTTTCAATAGGCTGCAGCGGAATATTTTTTTCATAAATAGAATCGGATGTATTCTGACTTAAAAAGAAATTATCTGAATAAAATAAATATCCCGTCCTGTTTACATTGAATGCATAGTTCTTTCCCAATGGCAGGGTAATAAGATAATTTCCCTGTTCATCAGTTTGCACTTTTGAAATTAACTGTTTGTTGCTCATATCAATCAGTTCAACAGCTGATGGTAATCCTTTCGTGGTTTTTTTATCAAACACTTTTCCTTTTACCCAAAGTGTTTTGTAAGGACGCATTGCTTCTCTTAATTCAAAACTATAAATATCCAGCCCTCCTTTACTATCGCTTCTGTCGCTGGCATAGTAGGCAGTTTTAGCATCAGCTGCTATAAACAGTGTTCCTTCATTATGAATAGTATTGATGGGATAGCCCAGGTTCTGCGGTACGCTCCAGTCTCCTTTCGGCCCTTTTCTTGAATAGAAAAGATCACTTTCACCATAACCCTGCAAACCATTTGATGTAAAAAAAAGAGTTTGATTATCTGCATGTATAAACGGACAAGCTTCATCAGACTTCGTATTTATTTCAGGTCCCAGGTTTTCAGGTGCAGACCATTGCCCATTGGGCAATAAATGTGAAACATAAAGATCACTGCCTCCGTATCCGCCAAGCCTTCTGCTTGTAAAATAAAGATCCCGTTTATCAGGCGACAAACATGGTTGGGATTCCCACTGATCTGTGTTTATTTTTCCACCAAGGTTAATGGCTTCACTCCAGCCTTTGGGAGTAAGATAGGAAATATAAATATCGCAGCTGCCCCAGCCATCTGCACGGTTACATCCAGTAAATACCAGCCATTGCCCGTCTTGCGAGATCATTTGTGCACCTTCATTTAGGTCGGTGTTTACATTGCCGCCAAGCGGGCTGGCTTTATTCCAACCGCTGTCATTTCGTTTCGCAGAAAAAAAGTCTTCATCAATTCCTCTTACTCTTCTTGTAAAAAAAAACTCTTTACCATCAACTGTAAGTGAAGGGAAATATTCAGAATCTGTACTGTTAATTCCTTCACCTAAATTTTTTGGTGCAAACAAATAATTTTTTTCCTTGTTCTTTTTTTCAAAATCAATTGCAAACTCGAAACATTTTTGCCGGTATTCACCGGCTTTGCGGCTGCTTTCTCCAATCTTTGGATTAGACAAATATTCATTCACTGCATTCAATGCTTTTTCAAATTCACCGATACCGGCCAGGTTAATTGAATAGGGTAGTTTATAAATTTTTGTATAGACAGAATCTTTTAAAAAAGCTTTTTGGTAATATTCAACAGCAAGTTCATTGTTTTTCATTTGGCCATATACACCGGCGAGTGATAAATAAGCGTCAACATAATTTTGTTCAAGATAAATGGCCTGTTGAAAATGACTTATCGCATCTGTATATTTTCCTTCCTGTGCTTTTAAAATACCGTCGTTATATAATTTTTGTGCTTTATTACTTATCCTGGAGGGATTGTACTGCTGCGAAAATGAGGAGTTGACAATTAATAAGAGGTAATTGGCAATGAGAATTATTTTCAGAATTTTTTTCATAGATATTGTAAAATCTGTAACGAATCTAAACTTTTTTTATTCCTCTTACCAGAAGAAAATGTTAAGGCGATGGTTGCTTAAGGGACATGAATATATTTATGTATCTGGAGACTGAGATTCCACTGAGGATTTGATTTTATATAATTGATGATTTCCGGCGTGATCGCATTTGCCTTATCCCATTCAGGCTGCAGGAAAAGCTTACATTCCGGTGAAACCATTGTGGCATATTTTTCTGCCCAATCAAAATCAGATTTGTTAAATACTACAATCTTCAATTCATGGGCAAAAGGAATGATGTCATTTAAAGGCATTTTGAATTTTTTTGGAGAAAGACAGATCCAGTCCCAGGTTCCGCTTAACGGGTGAGCCCCCGATGTTTCTATATGAGTTTTTAACCCGGCGGATTGTATTTCTTTAGTAAGATCATCAAGATTATGCATCAAAGGTTCGCCGCCTGTAATGACGACAATTTCAGCAGCAGTTTCTTTAACTTTTAATACCAGGCTCTCAATCTTCCAATTCGGATGTTTCTCTGCATCCCAACTTTCTTTTACATCACACCATACACAGCCTACGTCACATCCGCCCAACCTGATAAAATAGGCCGCCTTTCCCTGGTGGTAGCCTTCACCCTGTATAGTGTAAAAGTGCTCCATCACAGGAAGTGCGGTTTTAATTTCAGATTTCAGATTGGCGATTTCAGATTTCATTAAATGCAAATTTACTTATCTATGGTGTTTTTTATATTTTAGATTGTTTAATAGCAAGCCAGCTTTTGGATATATTAAGAAGTGCCAGGCAGATTTTCTAATTCTTCATTTTACAAGAAAGAAAAGTATTTTTCAAAAGAGCGGCAATAGTCATAGGGCCTACACCACCAGGAACCGGGGTTATCCATGAACATTTCGGAGCCACATTATCAAAATCTACATCACCTTTTAATTTAAACCCGCTTTTCTTAGTTGCATCTGCAACTCTGGTAATTCCTACATCAATGACGATTGCACCTTCTTTTACCATATCTGCAGTTACAAAATCAGTTTTACCAAGTGCAGCTACGATAATATCTGCAGAACGACACAAGCCGGCAATATCTTTAGTTTGTGAATGGCAAAGTGTAACTGTACAATTGCCGGGATTTTTATTTTCACTTAACAGGATGCTCATTGGCCTTCCCACTATATTACTTCTTCCTACCACTACGGCGTGCATGCCTTTTGTGTTGATTTTATAATGTTCAAGCATTAACATGATGCCATGTGGTGTTGCTGAAATAAAACTGGGTGTTCCCTGTACCATTTTTCCTACACTTACCGGGTGAAAGCCATCCACATCTTTATCCGGATCTATGGCATTGATCACCTCTTCATCAGAGATTTGCTTGGGTAGGGGTAACTGAACCAGGATGCCATCTATATCCGGATTATTGTTCAATGATTGAATTTTCTCCAATAACTTAAGTGATGAAATATCTTCTTCAAACCTGATCAAAGTAGAATTAATGCCAACTTCTTCACATGCTTTTACTTTGGCTACTACATAAGTTTCACTTGCGCCATTATTACCTACAAGTATTGCTGCCAAATGCGGTATTTTTTTACCTTCAACAGACAACTGGGCAACAGACAGCTTTAATTTATCTTTTACTGCCTGGGCTACTTTCTTTCCATCTAAAATTT
>CAZOOT010000022.1:0-36606 GCA_964581455.1 uncultured Chitinophaga sp.
TAAATTAAATTTATTTTATTGCTGCTTCTTTTTACATATTCTCCCCAGGTCAGGTTATCCTGTCCATCTTTGTTTTCCATGGCTCTTTCGATAGCGTAATTAGCTGCAGTTTCTACTACCCATGCAAAATTTTCTTCTCCTACACTTGTTCTTTCTGCATCCGGTGCAGGGTTGCAAAAATCAATTGCATAAGGAACACCATCTCTTATCGCCAGTTCTACGGTATTAAAATCATAACCCAGGTAGTTACATATTTTAAGCACAATTTCTTCCATTTGTCTGTGTCGCTCAGGCGAAGGAGAAAAATCAGCAATATAACGTAGGTGATGCGGATTTCTTGGCTCGTAAGGCATGATACGAACATGTTTGCGTCCGATACAATAGCAACGGTAATATTCTGTAAATTTTATTTCTTCCTGCAACAGCATTACCAGCTGTTCTGTTTCATTATGCTTTTCATAAAATTCTTCGATACTGTTGAGTTGGTATACACTTTTCCAACCGCCACCTGCAAAAGGTTTCATATATGCAGGAAATCCGGTGTACTTAAATATTGCTTCCCAGTCAAGCGGGTAAGCAAGATTTACAAATGAATCTCCGGTCGTATCATCCGGTAATTTGTTTGAAGGCAGGATGGTGGTTTTTGGAACAGGAACTCCAATCTTTGTCATCAGGCAATTGTTGAAATATTTATCATCAGCACTCCACCAGAATGGATTATTAATAACTGCTGTGCCGGTAAGTGCAGCATTCTTCAGCCAGGTTCTGTAAAAAGGAACATCCTGGGAGATACGATCTATGATCACTGCATATCCGCTGTGTTCTCCCTGCATGGCCTTATTTATATGAACAGGTTCGGCTTTAATACCGGGTATATTTTTACTGTTTATTCTTTCTACAAAAGCTTCGGGGAAACTTCTTTCTTTTCCATGCAGGACACCAATTTTCTTCATATAATTTTTTTTGATTGTTTTAAATTCAGCCTGAATTGTTCTAAGATAATCAAATGTATTTTTTAACAGGCTAAAAAACAAAAAAGAAACAGTTATTGTCTTTAATCAAATTTGAATACACATCTGTTTCAAACCCCTAATTTTGTCAATTATGCAAATCGAAAAGATGTCCCGTATTCTTATTGAAAACAGGTTGATCAACTCCATACATCTTCAACGTGAAGTAAAAGTTGATCTTTATTACCCCGGAAATATTGCAGAAATTGATTCCATAAGCTTGTTACTGATTAATGATGGCCAGGATTTACCTGAATTTAAATTTCAAAAAATATTAGAAGAGTTATATGCACAAGAGGAATTGGCACCATTACTTTGTGTTGGCATACATTGCGGAAAGGAGAGGAGACTGGAATATGGTACTGTTTCCTATGTTGATTACAATGGGAGAGGAATCAAAGCGGCCAGCCATAGAAATTTTGTTTTACAGGAATTAATTCCATTAATCAAACAAATTTTAAAACTGGATAAATTCAAAGAGAAAGCTTATGCCGGTTTTTCTTTAGGCGGTCTTTCAGCAATTGATATGGTTTGGAATCATCCGGATGAATTTAAAAAAGCCGGTGTTTTTTCAGGTTCATTATGGTGGCGTCTTAAATCTCTTGAAAAGGGATATGTAGAAGCAACTGACCGGATCATGCACAAAATAATCCGGGAAAGCCAGTTCAAACCAGGATTGAAGTTTTATTTTACTACAGGGTCTTTGGACGAAAAAATGGACAGAAACAATAATGGCATAATTGATTCAATTGATGATACATTAGGACTGATTGAGGAACTGGAAAAAAAAGGATATGACAGGCAAAAAGATATTTGTTATATAAATTATGAGGACGGCAAACATGATGTGATTACCTGGGGTAAGGCAATACCTGATTTTTTAAGATGGGGGTGGGGTAGAGAAAGAGTAGTGAGTCAGGAGTCGATAGTCAGTAGTCAATAAGCAATTGGCAATTGTTGTAAAACTTTCAAATTATTTTATAGTGATTGAATAAAAAAAATCCTTTCCGATAACGGAAAGGATTTTTTCTTTATAAAGAGTTGGTCAATTAAAATATGATTCTCACACCCAACTGGCTCAGATATCTGGCACTTAATCCTGGTGCATTGCTATTACTTAAATTCCATGGCTTACCATTTTGAGGATTAAAACGGTAATTAGGAGTTAGGTCTGTTGCACTCGTAAATCCTGTAAATTGGATCAGGGAATAGTTGTCATTGGATAAGAAATAAGTCTGTCCCCATTTTCTGCTGATCATATTGGTGAAGTTGTATACATCATAACTTATCTGAATAGTGTAAGTCTTACCACTTAATTTCACATTGAAGTCCTGTTGAATCTTCAGATCAAGTATTGTTTGCCAAGGTAAACGATCACCGTTTCTTTCGGCAAATTGTCCGCGGCGTTTACTCAGGTATCTTGAGCCATTGATATATTTTTCCAACAGAATTTTTTGTTCTGCTGCAGTATAAGTAACACCGTTTACTGTATTATTTGTAAAGATCATTGATCCCAATTCTGCAGAAGTTGGCACATAGATCAAATCGTTTGTTTCAAATCTTGACCTGTCACCCACTATACTTGCACTATACACATAGCTGAATGGTTGTCCAGATTGAGCATTCATAACCAACGTAATTGTAGTTGCCATTCTCTCTTTTAGGTAGCTGAACTTTTTAGAAAGGTAACCATAAACTCTATGGCCAAGATCAAAGTCAGAAGTTGAACGCTGAACAAAATTGCGGCCATTTATAGTTTCCATAAAGCGCCACTGTGAGTTATTCTGTGAATTTGTTCCTTCATTTGTTACGACAGAGGCTCCATAATTATAGCTTAATGTTGCGGCAAATCCTTTACGGAATTTCTTGTCAACGATTGCTGAGAAATTGTAAGCAAACCCTTTGCTCTTTTTATTTGGGTTGTTATATAATAAAAATATTTCACCACCGGCATAAGGATTAACACCGCCAGCTCTCATTGGTATTCTTCCAGGTGTTCCGGTAGATGTATAAACAGTTCTGGAACCCGGTCCTACAGAAACTCCAGAAGGAGGAAGGATGTTGATGTTTTGGTAATAGATCTCGTTAGTATTCTTGGAGAGCATTGTTTCAAAACTAAATGTCCAGCCTTTACCCAGGTTTTTATCTACTCCAAAAGTTGAACGGATTAATCTTGGTAACCTGAACTCTTCAGAAATCAGATCAACCTGACCCTTTGAATTAGCAAGGCTGATTCCGAAATCAGTAGAAGAATATTGATTAAATGGATCGGGGCGGAAAGTAATGTTTGGGTTGTTAATACCAACTGAACCCAGGTTTACACCTGTATTGTTATAAACGCCGCCTGGCCATACCAATGGCATTCTGCCGGTAAAGAAACCAATTCCTCCACGCAGGGTCATATTCTCTTGAGGCATTTTATATACGAATCCGATTCTGGGAGAGAAAGACCAGGTGACTTCAGCCATTTGACCTGAACGGGCGCCATACATATTGTAATATTGTGAAATTGCAGCAATAGCAGTGTCATTAAAAAATGGATCTGCTTTCGGATCATCAAAGAAAATTGTTTTATCAGCCCTGATACCCCAGTTCAAAGTAAAATTGCTGGAAGTTTTAATTTCATCATTGATGAAAAAGGCAAGATTACCATATTTGAATTTTGCAGCTGAAGGCGTATTCTTTTCATCTGTTTTGTTTTCAAGTAATGAAAAGGTACGATCATATCTCGTAGGCCTTGCATTAGTAATGAAATCATTTAAAGAAGCATAGGTATAAGTGCCAAACAGGTCTCTGATAAATACATTGTTTGCATCACTGATCAGGACATCAAATCCTACAGTGTAGGAATGATTTCCTTTACTGTATTTAAATGCATCGTAGAATGTCCAGTTTTTCTGTTGAAGGAAATTTCCTGTAGAAAAATTTTCTGTACCAAAAACATATCCATTTCCATTACCGGTTCCGTCTGTTATTGATACTCTGGGAAAAGGAGCTCCTAATGGATCACGGTTATCAATTACATTGGTAAATGTAACAAGCAAGCGGTTTGTTGCATTACCCTTTAAAGTGCTGCGTAATTCAGCAGTATAGGTGCTGGTAGTATTTGGGAAAACGTATCCGTTATTATAAAAATTAATACGGGTGCTGGAGCCACCGCTTGTATTAAATCTTTTACCATCATTAAAACGATAGCTTAAAGAAAGTTTATTATTTGTGTTAAGGTTCCAGTCAAGTTTTGCCGTAATCCTGTTTGCTTTTACTTCTTCAGGATTATCCTGGAAAGAACCCGGGTCATATGAATATGTGTTTTTAAGATGGTTTACCAGCTTATTTACAGAGTCAATTGTTCCAAATCCCCTGTATTGACCAAAATCGAATAATTGTGGTCTTGTATCTCTTTGTATTTCTCCGAGAATAAAGAAGAACATTTTATTCTTTATGATTGGGCCACCTACTCTGAAACCAGTAACCGTGTTATTTAAGTCAGATAATTTAGTACGACTTTCTTTTGCCACATTTCCGGGAGTTTTTCCTGCCAGGTTTTCATTGCGATAAAAAAACCATGCTGATCCTTTTACTTCATTCGTTCCGGAACGGGTAGTAGCATTGATACCCCCACCTGTAAAACCTCCTATAGATGCATCATAAGGCGATAGTGTTACCTGAAACTGGTCAATAGCATCAATTGAGATAGGGCTGATATTCATCTGGCCACCATTTGTACCAGATGCAGCTAATCCAAAAACGTCATTATTAATTGCACCGTCTATATAAAACGAATTATAACGGTTATTTTGACCGGCAATTGAAATTCCGCTTTCCCCAACAATTTTTGCTTGCGGGGTATAGCGTAAATAATCAGTCAGGTTTCTGGAAATCGTTGGCATGCTATTGATTTTATCAGACCCTATTCCTGTTTCAGTTCCTCCTTTACCCTGGTTCAGGGCTCTGCGGGTTGATATAATTAATTCAGTTAGATTTCCTGATTTATCAACCAAAGCAAAATCATACCTGCCTTTATCTCCAAGAGATAAATATACCTCGTCTCTTTTTTCATCCAGGAAACCAACAAAGGAAACAACTATGTTGTAGGGGCCGCCAGGTGTCATATTGTTGATATCAAACCTGCCGCCTGCACGGGCAATTACTCTGTATTCTGTTCCGGTAGGTATATGTTTGGCAGTAACAGTAGCACCAACCAGGGGCTCACCATTTCCACCTTTTACAATACCTCCGATGCTACTTGATGTTTCCTGAGCTGAAACAATTAGTGGCATAAGAAGAGACAAAACAAAAGCTTGTAAAATTCTTTTAAGCATAAGTATTAGTTTATAGGTGCAAAGAAAGGGAAATCCAACCGTTTAAAAACAACCAAAGATTAACTTTTTTAAACGGGGGATAAGTTTTAATAAACATTGTGTTAGACAAGTTAATTTGACTTTTAGCTGCAAGATTTCATGTATTAAATTTAATAGTTGAGCTTACCTTTGCAGTTAAAGTTTTTTATATGTTGGACAGTATTGAAAGTGCGATTGAGGACATCAAAAAAGGGAAACTGGTAGTGGTGGTTGATGATGAGGATCGTGAAAATGAAGGAGATTTTATCACAGCTGCCAGGAATGTGAGCCCGGAAGTGATCAATTTTATGAGCAAACAGGGAAGGGGCTTAATTTGTGCCGCTTTGGTAGAAGAGCGTTGTGATGAGCTGGGGCTTGAATTAATGGTGAATAATAATACGGCATTACATGAAACAGCATTTACTGTTTCTGTTGATCTTCTGGGTCATGGTTGTGGTACTGGAATTTCAGCCGGGGATCGGGCTAAAACCATTCAGGCATTAATTGACCCCCAAACAAAACCGGGTGACTTTGGTAAACCCGGTCATATATTCCCATTAAGAGCCAAAAAAGGGGGTGTATTGCGCAGGGCAGGACATACAGAAGCTGCTATTGATCTGGCCCGGCTTGCTGGTTTTGAACCGGCGGGTGTATTAGTGGAGATAATGAATGAAGATGGCAGCATGGCAAGATTGCCGGATTTAACGGAAGTGGCTAAGAAATTTGATTTTAAAATTATTTCCATAAAAGATCTTATTGAATACAGGGTTAAAAGAGACTCACTCATAGAAAAAATAGTGACAGTTGATATGCCCACCCGTTTTGGAGATTTTGAACTGATCGCATTCCAGGAAAAACACACCAGTAACGAACACCTGGCATTAATAAAAGGGAAATGGGACGCAGATGAACCTGTACTGGTAAGAGTTCACTCTTCCTGTTTTACCGGCGATATACTTGGTTCACTTCGCTGCGATTGTGGAGAGCAATTGCATGCTGCCATGAAAATGGTGGAAAAAGAGGGAAAAGGCGCCCTGCTTTATATGAACCAGGAAGGAAGAGGAATTGGTTTATTGAATAAATTAAAAGCTTACAAATTACAGGAAGAAGGAATGGATACTGTAGAAGCAAATCTTCATCTTGGTTTTCAAATGGATCAAAGAGACTATGGTATAGGTGCTCAGATATTAAGACATTTGGGAATTCACAAATTAAAATTGATCAGTAACAATCCTAAAAAAAGAGTTGGGCTCATTGGATATGGACTGGAAGTGATTGAAAATATTCCTTTAGAAATTTCTCCAAATCCGCATAATGAAAAATATATGCAGACCAAGCGGGATAAACTAGGCCATGAAATACTGGACAATAAATAGATGGATAATTTTGAAAGCGGAGAAATAGTTTAAACTATTCTACTTTTTATTGTTCAATCTTTTTTGCTAATTCTTTTTTCTTCTTTTTGCCATCTAACAGCTGGTTAAGTTTATTAAACTCTTTTCGGAAAGCAAGACTGGCACCATATCTTCTTAGTTTGCTGTTTCCTGCTGTAGTTGTTCCGGATAAAAAGTCAACATTCTCTTTATAAAAAATAGTTGCCCTGATTGTTCCGCTCTGATTCAACAGAAACTCAGTAGTGAAATTGGTCAACAGATCAGAGTTTAACTGTGTGGTGGAAGATTGAAATGGAACATCGTAGCTGCCTTCAAATGTGAGCACAACCCGGTTATCAAAAAAAGATTTACCAACAGCCAGGTTAAGATTGGTGCGGTCATAGTTAAATCCGGAGTTCACATCACTGAAAGGATTGGGATTGTAGAGAGAGCCGGAAAAGTTAATATACAAACCAGGTATTTTTAATTTTTTAGAAAGTATATTATTCAGAACATTATTGATCTGGCTGGACAGAAAACCTGATATACTGTTGACCACAAGATCTACACCGGATGACAATCCCAATGAAGATCCTGCTTCTGAAGGCGCAAAACTGTTGAACACGACAAGGAAGGCAACCTGTTTATTCAGTTCGTTTTCGTTTTGTTGTATTTGATCCAAAACAAATGATATGGATAAATCCTGTTTAGGCGGACTCTCAGGAGGAAAATCAAGCGCAAAACTAATATTGGGTTTAAACAGATCTCCGCTGAGCTTTGCAATTACATAAACGTAATCTCTTAATCCCGATCCATTATTCACATTGGATGCCCCTGAGATCAATGGACTGAAATCAACCTTTTTTTCTGTTTTATAAACTGCATCTATTTTTACAGTAGGGTGGTTGGGGTCTCCGTTCCATTCAATATAATTTCCTGCATCTTCTTTCAGTTCAAATGGTTTTTTAAAGAAAGATTGAAATGAAAACCGGTAGCTTCCTTCATTTATATTATACCTGCCTCTCATTGTCAGCGGTTCAGTGGTACCTGAAAGTATTCTAAGATTACCTTCTCCGCGGCCTCTTATTTCGTCATTTGTCAGCTCGTCAAGTACCAGTCTGATATTTACCATCGTGTTTCCGGAAATATCAACATCGTAAGTAATATTTGTTTCGTTTGACCGGTTAAAAGAATCAGACATTTCCCTGCCATATTTTCTTTCAATAAGAAAATCAGCAATTCCGCTTTCGCGGCTGGTAGTATTGGGAATTGTAATATATGAACTATCAGTAGTGGAAGCATTTCCAATAATCCGGATGATCATATTTGACTGAGGACCGGTTAATGAAAAAGAACCGGTGCCTTTTGCAATACCATAAAAACTTTGGTTGTCTTTTGAACCTGTGTTTAACAACAGCATGGGACGATTATCAACTTCCGCTTTTATATCATACACCATATTACGCCAGGAATCATGTTTGATCAATCCCCTGCTTAATGTGGCTGTGTTTTTTGTAACTGTGTCAATCAGTTTCATATAACCCAGATCCAAAGCATCTTCTCTGAAATTAATCTCTGTATTTGGTATTCTATAAAAACAATTTGTAAAAATTACTCTTAACCCGGCATCAGTTAATTTCATTTTCCCGATGTATTTACTTTTATTTCCTTTCCCGATTATTTTTAACTCACCAGTTGCCTTTCCCTGAAGATCTGTAAACAGGTCGCCTATAAATCTTTCAGCAATCTGAATTGGATAACTATCAGTTATAACGCTGATCATATCCTCGCCATTGGTGGCAAGTTTTTTTAAATACATATCCAGATCAAAATTCAACTTCTCGTCCGGGTTCAACGATTGTCCTGTAACAGCCAGTTTCCCTGTTTTATTATTGTAAAAAACATGAGCTTTCAATTGTCCGATCGAATCATTGTCAATCCGCAATTGATCCGTTTGAATGTCTGATACTATATTAAATGTATTAACGGGGTCTTCAATGATCACCGAACCTGTAGCTAACCCTTCGATTGTATTTGATTTGATCAGTAATTGAGTGATATCTCCCACATTAAAGTTCTTCAAGTCAATCCTGACATCATTCCAGTTTCCGATATCTGAAGGAACGGTTTTGATACTTATTTCCTGGTTACTTTCTTTTAAAACGATCTCACCATGCGACACGGTGCTGGAACGTATATCCAGTTCGCCATCTTTTTCAATTTGCCATTGTTTGCCATTCAAAATAAATCGGGAGGAATCAAAACGTATGGACAATCCGTCATCAAAGGTTCTCACCAATGCATGAATAGAACCGCCCGGCAGACTTTTATTATTACTTTCAGTAATGATATGGAAATCGGTCGAATCGTTTTTAGAATCCATATCAATCCGGGTAAAAGGAAAACTCAGGCTGTCATTTATTTTCAGATGATCGATCATACCTGTGACGGATAACTTATCCAGGTTCCCTTTCCCATTAAATTTTACATTTTCAAATTCATAATTTTTGTAAGTAAATGAAGGAAGATCTGTGCTTAACTCAATTACACTTTCATTTGTATTCAGTCTTCCCTTTATTTCGCCGTCATTAAAGCCATTAAAATTGCTGTCGATCAGATTTACTAAATCGGAAAAATACTTTGTGCGAATTGAAAATGTAAATGCCTGGTCAGTTATTTTTTTAGCCGGTGCTCTGACATATGCAGGGTAGTACTTGTTTAGAAACAACATAAAAGCTTCTGGCAATTCTTTTACAGTAAACTCTCCGTTGACATTGCCTTCAATTGCATCTGACCAGAAGGAAAGCTGTTTTACGCCGTCATTATAAGAAGAATTCAAAATAAGTGAATCAAAAGAAATGGATTTTCCATCTTTAAAAAAACTTCCTTCTGTGACCCTTGCTTTACCCAGAAAATTATCAATACTGCTGCCTGAAAAATCCAGATCAAATTTTCCTTTTAAAGCAATATTTTCTTTTGAAAGATTTAATTGTTTCAGATTGACTTTAGATGCGTCAGCCAGAAAGTTGAATTTAGGGTTCTCCTTACTTAAATCTACTATACCGCTTAAAGACAGCACTGCATTAGAATCATTAATAGAGAAGTCGCCATTAAATACTTTTTTATTCAAAGATCCCCTGGCAATAATATTTTCATAATGATATTGATTAAAGACCAGCTCAGAGATTCGGGCATCCAGGTTAGCTGATAAAGAGTTCCAGGTAAATCCTTTTCCAACAACTTCGCTTTTAAAAGAAATGAGACCGATGCTTGTGTCGTTTAAAAACTGGCCAAGCCTGAAATTATTTGATTCTATTCTGCCGGAATAAAAAGGCTCTTTACCTATCGGTAGTTTCATGTTGATGTCGCTGGTAATAGTGCCAATATTTGTTTGTATTGTTCCATAAGTAACAAAGTCCCTGATAAACCCGGTGAAATTTCCCTTGAAATGCAGGTATGAAATATTCTGAAGCCGGGGAGTGGTGATGGACTTTATTGCAGGAATAAACGTGACAGCATCTGCATAAGTCGTTTGAAAATTGTCAGCTTGAAAATCTATAAACGTTCTGTTGATATCCGGTAATCCTGTCAAACTGATATCTCCGTATAATATGGTATTTCGCCCTGCCCTGATCTTCATATTGTTTCCAAAAAGATCTTCTATGGTTCCCCTGATATTACCACTTAAAGAAATTTTCTTTTTCCAAGTCTTCAGCTCCGGAGCAAAAAATGCAATATCATCGCTGTCAATTTCTGAATCTTCAAAATCACCCGTCAGTCTTACTTTATTAATAAAATCATTGAATTCACTCATGCTTTTATAATTCATGCTAAATGAATGCCTGATCAGGCTATTATTTGTTTTTATTTCTAAACTGTCGAAAGCCATTTGTTGCGGAGTGAATTTCATATTTGCAATTAATGACTTTATATCTAGCCCGCTTCGTTCTTTTGCATTGAGTCTGACAGAAGTGGTAATCGTGTCTTTGAACCATTGTATGTTTTTAAAATCTCCATTGATCTGGCTGAATTCAAAAAACCGGCCATCAAAGTTGGTGAAATAAGGAGTAGTGGATTTTTTTTCATTTTTAAAAACACCATTCTGAATTTTTAAATTATTGACATGGACAACCCATCCTGCTGTATTCCATTTAAGTAAAGAATCGATTTTATTATTTGTTTCTGCTTCCTCCTGAAGAATTATTTTGTTTGATTTTGGTTTTTTCCCCTCATAAATTTTCATATAAAAAAAGGGGTCGTCAAGCCGGAGGCTTGTAATGGCAACATTCTTAGAATTGAAATTTATTTCATTTGCATCCAGGTCCAGGTATTTTAATTTTAGAATCATATCTTCTCCAAGCCAGGCATCATTTTTAAGCAGAGAAATATTTTTCAATTCAAGTTTTTTCAGATCAATCGCAATCCCCTTTTTACTCCCGGATGAAGATCCGCTGGAAAAATAATCCACAAGAAACCCGTAATTCCAGACAGAATCAGACCGGTTTAAATTAATGCTTGCATCTTCCAGCCCGACATATTTTAATTCGGCTTTTGATTTCCAGAAGAACCAATCAGTAATCCGCACAGCTGCTTTACCGGCATAAAGCAAAGTGTCTTTTTTCTGATCTTCTATAAGAAGGTCTTTTAAATTCATTTTATTGAAAAATGAAAAACTGACATGTTTGATTCTGATTTTAGCATTTAAGCTTTTTGAAAGATTCTTGGTGATCTTTGAAACAATAAAATTCTGACCCCAATTGGAATTTAAGACCATATAAGAAGCTATCAGAATGAAAAGAATTGATACTGTTATCCAGATTGATATTTTTTTAAATCGCTTCAGAAATAGGGGGTTTTGTTTGTAAAAATAGAGAATCAACAGGTTAAGACAAATACAATACCAGAATCGGCCTTTATGTCAGCCAGATAAGTTAAAACCTTTTAAGAATTTTTTTGCTGTTTAATTGCTGATTATTTGTTCATAATAAGATAAGAAAAATAAAAGAATGTTTTATACTGATTCTTTTAAAAGGCAATTGTCGCTTATTAAAGTACATTATTGATGATTAAACCAGATCACTGTTTATTCCTTGTGTCCAGCACTATTTTTTTGGAATTCAAATATTTTCCTATTGAAATACCAGCAGCCCTGTTTCCGATCTTGGGCCCATGGTCAGCATTATTCATAGAAGTGAGCCCATAATTATAATGACCATAAAAAAAGACACCGCTCTTTGTTTCATACCCTAACTGCACAATAGCAGAAGCCAGGTAATGGCCATAATCACCGAATCCAAATTTCATATTACGGTCAACGGAACTATTATTTGTTGAATATTTTTCATTACCAAAAAGTGCAAAATCAAGCGATGGCCCAAAACGGATAAATGTATGTCCGGGTTCCAGGTTAAAATCATGCTGCAACAGAAACGCCAGTTCTACAGTATGAAAACTTGTGTTGTTATCATTTGCCGTATTATCAGGAGGATAAGATGGTGTATTAAAACTTACTTTGTACCCCCGTAAATTGTACATGATCGATGGCGAAAAGTATAATTTGTTTTCAAATGGAATTTTAAACTGGGCACCGATGTTGATCCCTGTCTTTAGTTCTGTTTCCTGTTTTATGTCAGTAACAGTATAATGTGCACCGGTTATCTGCGGTCCTGCAAAAAGACCAAATTTGATCTGACCATTAAGTTGAAAAGTAATAAATAGGGTAAGGGTGGATAATAAAATTTTCATGAAAATTTGTTTAAGGATAATTATTGAGATGGCTTTCAGAGAGGATTTCCTGTAAAATAGTCTAACAGGCTGGATTTAAAGCAGGTAAAAATAGAAATTAAATCTGGTAGCCCAAATGTTTATTGGAAAAAAGGAAGCTGGTTTATGTATTTCTACGATTTGACCTGGATCTGGTAAGACAGTTAATGTTTTTTAGCAGGATCTTTCAATTGTGAGCCGGTATTATATTGCAGCGATTGCCCTTTGGGTATTGACAGGTTTTTCCAGGATTTATCTCTGATCATTTTAGCAATAAAAATGATCTGCCCGATATGATAAGGATAATGTGCCAGTTGTCGGTTAATTGCGTCAATTACGGTCAGCGGTTCTTTTCGAATGGTAATTGTTTTTAAAAGGTCATCTTCCTTTAAGGATTCAAGTGCCTGAAAAATACAAACCCAACCTTTTTCCCAAATCTCAAGGATCTGTTCTTTTGAATAATTATGAACTTCAAATTCATCATCTCTTTGCCGCCATTCTTTTTCGCCATCTTCAGTTAGAAAATTTGTAAAACGACTAAGCATATTACCTGTCAGGTGATGAACCAGGATGGCGATGCTGTTTGATTCTGAAGAAGCAAGAAAATGAAAATCTTTTTCATCCAGTTGCTCGAATGTTTTTTCACCTAAATCTTTATAAGTCTTAAACCTTTTAACTACTGATATCAGGTATTCATTCCCCGGGTTCATAAAAATTATTTTTTTGATAATAAAATATTACCAGCCTTCTGCGGAATCATCTCCGCGGTTATCAGCCACAGATTCAAATTTCCCGTTTGGCAATACTCTGATCACTTCAGTTCTGCCGATGCGTCCTCTTGTATTTGTTTTATATCCCATATTCTCCAATGCTTTTTGAGTCTCTAATGGAAATCCTTTTTCCAGATCAAGCCTGTCTGGCAACCATTGGTGATGAAATTTTGGTTTCCACACAGCATCTTCTGTACTCATATTAAATTCGATGATATTGATGATGGTTTGAAAAACTGAAGTTGGAATTGTAGTACCTCCCGGTGTGCCAACAACCAGGAAAGGTTTATCATCTTTTAAAACCAAAGTTGGTGTCATGGAACTGAGCATTCTTTTTCCCGGCATAATAGCATTAGCTGCACCGCCAACCGCTCCATACATATTTGGAGCACCCGGTTTGATGCTGAAATCATCCATTTCATTATTTAATAAAAAGCCAGCACCGCCTACCACGGTTCGGCTTCCATAGCCTCCATTAAGTGTGGTAGTCACAGCTACAGCATTTCCTTCCTTATCTATTACACTCAGGTGAGTTGTTTCTTCGCTTTCTGTTTTTTGTAAAAATCCGGGTTTAATAACCGTACTGGGTGTGGCTTTGGCCGGATCATAATCTTTCATCCTGTTTTGCAGGTAAACTTCATTTGACAACATATTTACCGGTACTTCATAAAAATCTTCGTCTCCCATATATTCTGCCCTGTCTGCATATGCCCTGCGTTCTACTTCTGTCATTAATTGAACGGCTTGTACTGAATGAAATCCCATTGCGGCAATGTTTTTATCTTCTATCATCCGCATCATTTGGTTTAAAAGAAGTCCACCACTGCTGGGCATGGGCATACCAACAATCTTATATCCTTTGTACTTGAAAACATGAGGTTTTCTTGATTTTGCCGTATAATTCTTCAGGTCAGCAAAAGAAATAATTCCATGACCTCTTTCCATTTCTTCAACAATCAACCTTGCGGTTTCTCCTTCATAAAACCCTTTTGCACCATCTTTCTTAATCCTTTTTAAAGTTTCAGCCAGGTCTTTTTGAATAAGCGTATCACCTTTTTTCCATGCAGAATTTTTAATAAATACTGGTGTAATTGTATTTTGTTTTTCAAATGAAGTTTTTAATCCGTTCAGGGATCTTGCTTCACTTTCCGTAATGGCAAATCCTTTTTCTGCAAGGTTAATTGCCGGTTGAATCAGTTTGCCGACAGGCAATTTTGCATATTGCAAAGATTCAAAAATACCGGCTACAGTGCCCGGAACACCTGCAGCAAGATGGCCTGACTGGCTCAGATCAAAATTTGGATTTCCTTTTTCATCAAGGTACATGTCTTTATGTGCTTTACCCGGAGCTTTTTCCCGATAATCTATCGAAATTAATTTTCCGTCATGAAGCCTTGCTACCATAAAACCACCACCACCAATATTGCCGGCACCCGGATAAACAACTGCCAGTGCAAATTGAGTAGCGATTGCCGCGTCTACTGCATTGCCTCCCATTTTTAAAATTTCAACACCAACTTTACTGGCTAATGGATGTGCTGATACTACAGCACCATGATCACTCACAATCTTTTTTTGTGATTCATATTTATATTGATCTATCTGTGTTTTAGATTTCTTTGATGTGTTACAGGCAAAAACAAATAACAGTGAGCATAAAATCAACAGTCTATTCTTTTTCATCATAATGACTTTTGTAAATATGGCAAATTAATCTGTTCTGTTTTATTTCTCATAAAAAGGTTAAGAGATTTTGTAAAATGTGAATACCAGTCTAAGTATTTCGTTTTTTTTCATTTTTATCAGAACCATAACTGTTTTTGGGAAAAATTGACAAATCCTGTTTTTATCAGTTAATATTTTTAATGGCATGGTCATTCCTGTACTCTTTCTTAAATTGCCTGCTAAAACCAGTCTCATGCATAAAAAATTAGTCGTTGCTCTTTTATCGTTTTTTTTTATTTCAGTCAATGCACAATTGAAATCGCCTGAAGAATTCCTGGGCTATAAAATCGGTTCCCGCTATACTCCACATTGGAAAATCGTAAACTATTTTCAGCATGTTGCTGCAAATGCAGCCTCAAATGTTAAGCTGGAACAATATGGTTTAACTAATGAGGGCCGCCCTTTGTTGCTTGCTTTTATTTCTTCTGCTGAAAATATGGGTAAGCTGGAGCAAATAAGAATCAATAACCTCCGGCTGGCAAATCTTGCAAAAGACAAGGCAGCACCGGTAGAAGAAGGTGCTCCTGCATTAGTTTGGTTAAGTTATAATGTACATGGAAATGAAACTTCATCATCAGAAGCCGCCATGCTTACAATTTGGGCATTGTTGGATCCTGCTAATGCAAAATCAAAAGAATGGCTGAAGAATACTGTAGTCATTATTGATCCCTGCATCAATCCGGATGGAAGAGACAGGTATGTTAACTGGTTTAATTCAATAGTTGGAAAAACCATGAATCCATTGTTATCTGCAAGAGAACACCGCGAACCCTGGCCCGGAGGAAGAACCAATCATTATAATTTTGATCTGAACCGTGACTGGGCCTGGCAAACCCAAATAGAATCACAACAGCGAATAAAAGTTTACAATCAATGGATGCCTTATGTACATGTTGATTTTCATGAACAGGGTATAAACAATCCATATTATTTTGCTCCTGCCGCACAGCCAATGCATGAAGTGATCACACAATGGCAACGTGATTTCCAGGTTACACTGGGAAAAAATCATGCAAAATATTTTGATGCCAATGGCTGGCTTTATTTTACCAAAGAAGTATTTGATCTTTTTTACCCATCGTATGGAGATACATATCCAACTTATAATGGTGCTATTGGAATGACCTATGAGCAGGCAGGCGGACCTGCTGGAGGAGCTGCTGCATTAACAAATGAAGGAGATACATTAACATTGTTTGACAGGGCAATTCACCACTTTACTACAGGTATCAGTACCATTGAAGCTTCATCATTAAATGCTGCTAAACTGGTTAAAGAATTCAGAAAATATTTTAACGAGGCTGTTAGCTCTGGTATTGGAGAATACAAAACATATCTGATTAAGAAAAGCGAATCAGACAGGGAAAGAATGAATGGCCTGATGGATCTTTTGGAAAGGAACGGCGTACAATATGAAATTGCAAGCGGGAATTCCAGGGGAAATTTTACAGGCTATAATTATCAAACTAATAAAGACGAAGTTTCAACTGTTAGTGATGGAGATATTCTGATCCATTCGCAGCAGCCAAGGTCTGCAATGACCAAAGTTTTATTTGAACCCAGAAGCAAGCTGGTTGATTCAAACACTTACGATATCACTGCCTGGTCATTACCTTATGTTTATGGGATAAATGCAATTGGGTCAAAAACCAAATTACAAACCGCTACCACATCAAGGCCGGGTTTAATAGATAATAATGTATCCGATGCATACGGTTATGTTATCCGCTGGCAGGGAATTCAAAGCGCAAGGGCATTGTCTCAATTTTTTCAGGAAGGTGTAAAAGTTCGTTTTAGTGAAACTGCTTTTGAAGTAAATGGCCAGCAGTTTGACAGGGGGTCGCTGATCATTATTAAAAAAGGAAATGAAAGTTTTGGGAATACGCTTTACAAAACTATAAATGATATTTGCAATGCAAATAATGTAAAGGCAAATACAATCACAACAGGATTTGTTGATAAGGGTTTTGATTTCGGAAGCAGTAAAGTGCATTTTCTGAAACCTTCCCGGGTTGCATTACTTACCGGTGAAGGAGTATCCCCGAATGCTGCCGGTGAAATCTGGCATTTCTTTGACCAGGTGATTCAGTATCCGTTAACATTGGTAAATGCGAATGATTTTGGAAGAGTAAACCTGGCTGATTTTGATGTTATCATTATGCCATCAGGGAATTACCGTTTTCTCAATGATAAATCATCTTCAGATCTTTTAAAAGACTGGATAAATAAAGGTGGAAAAGTAGTGGCACTTGAAGGGGGTGTAGCTCAGTTAGCAAGAACAGACTGGAGTATAAAAGCAAAGAAGACCGATGATAGTGTTGACAAAAAGGATACATATGCTCCGTTACAGACTTTTGAAGAAAGGGAAAGAGATTATCTGACATCCAACAATCCGGGATCGATATTCAAAGTGGAATTAGACAATAGCCATCCGCTTGCATTTGGTTATCCCAATTATTATTATACTTTGAAGCAAGACAATGCCATGTATGAATTTATTAAGGAAGGAGGATGGAATGTGGGAGTAATTAAAAAAGAAAACCAGGTTTCCGGATATGTTGGCACAAGGTTAAAAGATAAGTTAAAAGATGGGTTGATCTTTGGTGTTCAGGATATGGGCAGGGGTACAGTTGTTTATCTTGCAGATAATGTGATGTTCCGAAGTTTTTGGGAAAATGGAAAGTTGATGTTTTGCAATGCTGTTTTTATTGTGGGACAATAAACTGAATGAACTGAAATCAATATTGATTTAATTAAGTAAATAATAAAACTGCGGATTACCGCTGATAGAAATATAAAGGCATTTTTATTTTTCATCCGTTATTTTCGTTCATCTAAATTTTATTAATGAAAAGAATATTTATTTTTTCTATTTTATTAACTATCATTATTAATCTCTCCGGGCAGGCACCTCAGTCCTGGACCTCTGCAGAAATGTACCAGGCAATTAAGAAACTAAATGTGCTGGGATCAGTTTTATATGTAGCAGCCCATCCCGACGATGAAAATACAAGACTGATCGCTTACTTATCAAAAGATAAACTTTACCAGACAGGCTATCTTTCAATGACAAGAGGAGACGGTGGACAAAACCTGATAGGTGAAGAGCAGGGAATTGATCTGGGATTGATCAGAACACAGGAACTGCTTGCAGCAAGAAGAATTGATGGGGGCGAACAATTTTTTACCCGTGCTTTTGATTTTGGCTATTCAAAAAATCCTGAAGAAACTTTTACGAAGTGGCATAAAGATAAAATATTGAGTGATGTGGTTTGGCTTGTAAGAAAATTTCAACCTGATGTGATCATTGCAAGATTTCCAACAACAGGTGAAGGAGGGCATGGACATCATACTGCTTCAGGAATTTTAGCAGCTGAAGTATTTACTGCTGCTGCAGATGCAAACCGTTTTCCGGAACAATTAAAGTATGTGCAGCCATGGCAGGTTAAAAGAGTGTTATGGAATACTTTCAATTTTGGCGGAACCAATACAAAACGCGAAGATCAGTTCAAACTGGATGTGGGAGGATATAATGTACTATTGGGAAAAAGCTATGGTGAAATTTCTGCAGAAAGCAGAAGCCAGCACAAGAGCCAGGGATTTGGTGTGCCAGCTTCAAGAGGTGAAGCATGGGAATATTTTTCTTTGGTAAAAGGGGAACAACCAAAAAATGACCTCATGGAAGGTATTGATCTTACCTGGAACAGGGTAATGGGTGGTCAGGCAATTGCCTCAATGGTAGAAAAGATCGCATCCGATTTTGATTTTTTACATCCTGAAAAATCTGTAAAGAGTCTTGTGCAATTGTATAAATCTATTGAAGCTTTACCTGACGGTTTTTGGAGAAATAAAAAGCTGGAAGAAACAAAAGAATTAATAGCTCAATGCACAGGTTTATGGATGGATGTCTTTACACAAGAGCAATATGCTGTGCAAACGGATTCGGTCCGTTTTAATTTTCAATTTAATAACAGGTTAGGGGTTCAGGCTGATCTTAAAAGTTTTTCTGTAGACGGGTTTGATTCTTCACTTAACAGGAATTTAGGAAAGAATGTGAATGTGAGTTTTTCTAAAACTTTTTTTGTTCCTGCATCAAAACCAATTACACAGCCTTATTGGTTAGCAGAGAGAATGGAAGAAGGTTATTTTAATGTAAGCGATCAAACAATGATCGGCATGCCCGATGTACAACCATCCTACCAGATCAGGCTGAAGTTCATGATAGAAGGAGAAGAGTTCAGTTTTACCAGGCCGGTTAAATATAAGTTTACAGATCCGGTAAAGGGAGAATTGTATTGGCCATTGGTGGTAATACCGGTTGTTTCGTTTAAAGATTATGACCAGGTATTAATAAAAGGAGAGAAGGACAACAAAGTAGAAGTGTCTTTTGCAGCCAATAAAAAAATAGATCTGCCTTCTGCAACAATTATGAGCGGGGGCAGCTCATCAGGTGGAGATACATTGTCAAAATTGTTTGGAGGTTTTTCTTTGCAAAAAAAGCAATTCTATACACAAACTTTACTGGATGCTGACCTTGAGGCTAAAATCTACAGGATTAATATTGCTCCTGAATCTAACCGGGGAGGTAATATTTTAAAAACGATAGAGTATGATCATATCCCTTCAATTAATTATTTTAAAGAAGCGTTATTGCATGTAAAAAAGATCGATCTCAAAACTTATGGTAAGAAGATCGGGTACATAGTTGGAGCAGGAGACAAGGTGCCCGTTGCTTTGGAACAGATGGGATATGAAGTAACCTTGCTTGGAGAAAAGGAATTAAGCAGGAATAGCCTGAGTCAGTTTGATGCCATCATTACAGGTGTGAGGGCTTATAATACCAATGAATGGCTGAATAATTATTATAACAAACTCATGAAGTATGTAGAAGAGGGTGGCAATATGATTGTTCAGTATAATACGAATAGTTTTTTCGGTGGTTTGAGATCAAAGCTTGGGCCCTATCCTTTAACTATTAACCGGAACCGGATAACAGATGAAAATGCTGCAGTTACTTTTTTGAAGCCCGAACATCCTGCATTAAATTTTCCTAACAAGATCACGGCTGATGATTTTAAAGGCTGGGTGCAGGAAAGGAGTATTTATCATGGAACAGACTCAACAGGTAAATTTGAAAAGCTGATCTCTATGACAGATCCGGGAGATAAACCGGATGACGGAAGTTTGCTTGTAGCTAAATACGGGAAGGGATATTTTACATATACCGGACTTGTGTTTTTCAGAGAACTGCCTGCCGGTGTACCCGGTGCATACCGCTTATTGGCAAATCTTATTGCATTAAACAGAAAAAAAGCATTTTAATGAGTTCATCGCCGGATAAAAGAAGAAATGATATTGCATTAGTTGTTACCATTGTACTTGGACTTTTAATTGGCTTTCTGATAAAAAGAGTACATATAGGGTTACTCATCGGAATAGCACTTGGTTTAATGACTTCCGTATTTTTAAAAAGAAGATCGAAATAAAAATTATCAAAGTTTTTATTAAAAAAATAAACATGAGTGAAGCAGATGATAAAGTCCCTTTATTTAAAACCTGGAAGCATTGGTACTTTGCTGTATTGGCATTCCTGGTACTGTTGATCATATTGTTTAGCATTTTCACCAAAACATTTTCATGAGCCAACTTGATTGGATAGTACTGATAGTTACACTGATTGGAATTATTTCTTATGGTTTATACAAAAGCCGTACTACCCGCAACCTTGACGGCTATCTTTTAGCAAACAGAAGTTTACCCTGGGGCCTTGTATTATTAAGCATCATGGGCACCCAGGCCAGCGCCATTACATTTCTTTCGGCTCCCGGCCAGGCATATACAGATGGAATGCGTTTTGTACAGTATTATTTTGGATTACCCATTGCCATGGTGGTTATCTCTATATTTTTTGTTCCCATTTTCAGCAGGTTGAAAGTGTATACAGCTTATGAATACCTGGAGAACAGGTTTGACAATAAGACAAGATCACTGACCTCATTTCTGTTTCTTTTACAAAGAGGATTATCAACAGGCATCAGTGTATTTGCCCCTTCAATTATTTTATCTTCCATACTTGGTTGGGATATCTATTGGACCAATGCTTTTATGGGCGGATTGCTTATAATTTATACCATCAGCGGAGGAGCAAAAGCAGTTGCTTATACACAACAGTTACAGTTGATTATCATTTTTACCGGAATTTTTCTTGCGGCCTGGATGATGGTCAATATGTTACCCGACGGAATAGGGTTTGCCGATGCATTATATGTAGGAGGCAGTATGGGCAAATTAAATGTGATCACAACGGGTTTTGAAAACGGAAAATTCAACTGGAGTGATCAGTACAATTTATTTAGTGGGATCATTGGCGGATTTTTCCTTGCACTCTCTTATTTCGGAACAGACCAGAGCCAGGTGGGCAGGTATCTTACCGCTAGAAATTTAACACAAAGCAGGATGGGGCTTTTGATGAATGGATTTGTAAAAGTGCCCATGCAGTTTCTGATACTTTTAGTTGGCGTATTGGTATTTTCATTTTACCAGTTTTACAAAGCACCGATCTTCTTTAACCAGGCAATTGCAGATAAGGCACACACAACATCCTATAGTAATCAATTGTCAAAACTTGAAGAAGATTATAAAACCAGTTTTTCTGTTATACCCGATCTGCATAAGCAGTTTAGAATAAATAAAGAATCAGGAAATGACCTGGCTTTATTTGAAATTGAAAGCAAATTGAATACAACCAACAAAGTAGTTGATTCATTGAGAAAAGAGTACAAGTCAGTTGTCAGTAAAGCTTTACCCGGTTCAGATACCAACGATACCAATTATATTTTTCTTCGCTTTGTAGTAGATTATTTGCCTGTTGGATTAGTGGGTTTACTTATTGCTATCATCTTTCTTGCTTCCTGGGGTAGTATTGCAGCTGCATTAAATTCACTGGCATCCAGTACAATGATTGATTTTCACAAGCGATTTTCAAAGAAAGAAGTTGTGGAAGAAAGTGAGTACAGGACATCTAAACTTTATACGCTTGCCTGGGGCATATTCTGCATCATCGTTGCCATGTTTGCATATAATATTGGCAACAGCTTAATTGAAGCAGTGAATGTTTTGGGTTCATTATTCTATGGTGTAATTCTCGGTGTTTTCCTGGTTGCATTTATTATTAAAAAGATCAAAAGCGGAACCGTTGTTTTTGCTGCTGCATTGCTGGGAGAGTTGTTGGTGCTGATTGTTTTTGCGTTAACCAAACTCGGATATTTCAAACTTGGATTCCTCTGGTTGAATCCTATCGGTGCTTTTTCCGTTATATTCTTTGCATTGATTCTTCACGGATTTATGGGTAAAAAAGAAAACCCTGCCGGTTAGCAGGGTTTTATAAAGTGCAATTGAAAATTTTATTTCAATGTTGCCAGTAATTTTTCATTCAACGATACATAATCGTCATTCTTGGCTTCTGCAGCCATTGTCTTTGATTTGTTTGCAGCAGCAATTGCATCTTGCTTTTTTCCAAGTTTAGCCAGGCAATTTGCTTTTTGATGAACTACCCAGAAAGCTGCAGGATTTGCTGCTTCTGCTTTTGTAAACCACTCTAATGCCTTGTTCAGATCTTTTCCATTATCCATATAATACATAGCAGCAGCAAAATAAGGACGATTGTCTTTATCCATTGCATCGCTGATCTGCTTCATTACTTTACTTTCTACATCAGCCTTTACCGGTACGGGAACATATACATTGTCCCATATCAAACCGATGGTACAACTATTACTGCTTATTGCATCAATACCAATATTGAAAGATTCAATAGAAAATGGAAGTGTAACTGGTGTTGCATTTACACGTACCAAATCCTGGTCTTGTTTGTAGGCTGCAGGGCTTGTTACATCTGTTTGTTTAGAAATAATCACTGTCCATGATTCAGCACCGGGAATAGTAAGCAAACCATATTTGCCAGCCGGAACTTTTTTATCGCCAATTGTTACATCTTCACCAAATGTGATCGTAGTTGCATTATTTGCACCTGTTCTCCAAACTTTACCATAAGGAACCAGGTCACCAAAAATTTTACGTCCTTTCACAGCTGGGCGTGAAAAAGACAATTCAATACTGGACAAAGCAAATTCCTGTTTTACTGTAGCTGAAGGACTGGGAGCAGGAGTTTTTAATTGTTGTGCATTTCCATCATGCAAAAAGAATAAGGCGGTTGCGCCGAAGATTAATTTTTTTATCATATCTATCTGTTTTAGGGTATCAAAGGTAAGGGAAACTGACTAGCATGCAGAACCATTAATAAAATACAAATATAATTTACAGTTTTAAGCATTAGGCTTTGACATAACCTAAAAATCTAATTATTAACCTTTAAAGGCCGGATGAAATTCTTCCAATGTCTTTCTGAGAAACTCCCTGTCAAGATGTGTATAGATTTGTGTAGTGGTGATACTTTCATGTCCCAGCATTTCCTGAACTGCCCGAAGATCAGCACCGCCTTCAACAAGGTGTGTGGCAAATGAATGACGGAATGTATGTGGTGAAATGGTTTTTTTGATTCCAGCTTTTACAGCCAGGTCTTTAATGATCAGGAAGATCATCACCCTTGATAATTTAGCCCCCCGCCTGTTAAGGAAGACGATGTCTTCACTTCCATATTTTACAGGAATATGAACACGGATATTTTTTAAATAGATTTTCAAAAATTTTATTGCACTGTTACCTATGGGTACCAATCTTTCTTTGTCTCCTTTGCCAATGATCCGGATAAAACCCACATCAAAATAAAGTTGCGAGATCCTCATATTTATAACCTCACTAACTCTTAATCCGCAACTGTAAAGCACTTCAAGTATTGCTTTATTCCTGCCGCCTTCCGGTTTGCTCAGATCAATTTGTGAAAGAATGAGTTCTATTTCTTCAAAACTCAATGTATCGGGTAGCAGGCGTTTCAGTTTGGGAGTTTCCAGCAATGTTGTGGGATCGATTGCAGCAATTCTTTCAAGCTGGCAATACTTGTAAAAAGCTTTTATTCCCGAAATTATGCGGGCCTGGGTTGCAGCATTTAAACCTATTTCAGCTATCCATTTTATAAACTGCTGTAAGTCGCCCAGCTTTACTTCATCAGGATTTTTTAATGCAGCAGCATGCTGTAAATATTGGGTAAGCTTTTCCAGATCCCGCAGATATGCTTCAACAGAATTTTCAGAAAGCGATTTTTCTAACTGCAGATAAGCTTTGAATCCTTTTTTATAGGGTTCCCACATTTGTAAAAATTACAAATTTCAAATAACAAAATTCAATCTTATTCCAGTGTGATTGCTTTTTCAAAAATCTTCCACTCCTTATTCACCAATACTTTGGCCCAGATCCTTGTACTGCTCACATTCACAGAGTCTATTACTTCATACATGGCATCATAGTCCATGTCCAGCATTTCTCCAAAGGTCATCATCTCCTTTTTCCCGGTAGCCATTTCTTCTGTAAAAAGATTTCCACGATCTGTGTAAACAACCATTCCGTCAGCAATAGCATATTTGGGAAAGAAATTGTTTAAAGCACTTCCTTTTCTCATGATATTTTGTTTTTTGTCAAATGGAATTCTTGCAAAATAGCCACGACCGTTTTCACAATTGTTGAACAATAGCCAGACATAGCTTGTATCAAAAAAGAAACAACTGATATTGTTTTTATCTATTTTAAATTTTGCTCCGGCAATATCATCAAATCCCAGTTTGCGGTTAGTACCCATGCCACTATAACTCCAGATGATTGAGTCTGGCAGGCAATTGTCGGCACTGATAAAAACATAAGGCTTTAATTCATGATCATCTTTTGTGAATTTAATGGTATCGTCCTGACAGGCGGTATCACATCCGGTCAATGCTGTATTGCCGGATTTGTTATTACAGGAGATCATTACCGATATACATAAAAAGAAAATGACTTGTTTCATTATTATTGGTTTAGGTTAACAAAAGTAACCATGCTGACAGTTTAGAAAAAATTTCTTATATCTTCGCAGCCTTTTAATAATTATGTCCATATTTACGTACCGTTCATTCAGGTTAAGAGTTCGTCATCGCAGAAAGGAGTTTCTGAGTTTTCTTTCCAGGATCAAAAGAAATCCACCAAAAAATCTTGATGCAATTGCTGCAAAAGTAGACCAGGATGTCTGGAAAGAAGTGGATTGCCTGAAATGTGCCAATTGCTGCAAAGTAATGACACCAACTTATACTCCAAAAGATATTAAGCGGATTGCGGCCCATCTTGAAATGAAGGTACCAGAGTTTAAAAAGAAATGGTTGAAAAAAGAAAAGGGTACCGGTGACTGGATCAATCAGTCAACTCCTTGCCAGTTTTTAGATATGGCTACCAATATGTGTGGAATATACGATGTTCGCCCGGTTGATTGTTCAGGCTTTCCGCATTTGCCAAAGAAAAAAATGGTGGAATATATACATGTACATAAACAAAACATAGATATGTGCCCCGCTACTTTTAAAATGGTGGAAAAAATGAGTTATCTCTTAAACGGCAAAAAGAAACATTAAAGAAAAACATCTTCAATTAAAAAAAACTCCGGCTCTTTAAATTTGTGCATTGTTATCGCCAGAATATCAAATTGTACATGTTTGTATTCCGGGTGTTGATATAAATATTCGTCTGCAGCATTTTTCAGAAAATTAAATTTCTTCTTCGTTACACTTTCTTCCGGATGTCCACCAGGCACATAATTCCTGGATTTCACTTCTACAATGTGTAGCAAATTATTTTTTTTGGCAATAATATCAATTTCAAACCTTGAATATCGCCAGTTGCAATGCAGTATCTCAAACCCGTTTTTTCGCAGGTAGCCCAGAGCCAGTTCTTCGCCTTCTTTGCCTACTTCATTATGAGAAGCCATATTCTTTCTTTCTATTAAGTTACATAAAGGTTTAGAATCTATATATCAACAGGAGTGAATAAATAGAAATCCCGATTAACTCAATTCCATTATTTTTGCAAACTAACCGTGTAGATTATGAAACTGACTAAATCGACTTATCTGGTATTATTTATATTGATCCTTGCAGCATCTCTTTACAGGGTATGGGATGGCAGGCCCATGGGTTTTGCTCCGCAGATTGCAATGGCCTTATTTGCCGGATCAGTTCTTAAAAATAAAAAGATAGCTTTTTTGTTTCCATTGCTGTCTATGTTGATTTCCGATGCGCTTTATCAATTATTATATATAAATGGGCTGTCAACCATCAAGGGTTTCTACGGTGGACAATGGCAAAATTATTTATTGATCGGTTCAATTACCATTATCGGATTCTTTATATATAAATCTAAAGTCCTGCATGTGTTGGCTGGTTCTTTGGCAGGGGCTATGTTCTACTTTATCATCTCCAATTTTCTTACATGGATCGGCGGTGGGCTTGACCTGAGTGGCCAACCTTATCCACGAACTATGGATGGATTGATTCTTTGCTTTACAGCAGCCATTCCATTTTTTAAATGGAGCCTGTTATCCACTTTTTTATTCAGCGGAATCTTTTTCTATGGCTATCACCTGATGGGAAAAACAATTCTGAAAACTGAATTGCAGTCTGCTTAAAATAAATTCTTGCCACTAAGACTCAAAGGCACTAAACTTATTTTAATCTAAAGGCCTTTGTGGCAAATCTAAACTTTAAAACTTTTTACTTCTTCTTCTCACTCACATAACCCTCATCAATTTCCAGGTTTCCACTATCAGCAGCTTCTGTAGCCAGCTCATCACAACGATTATTATTTGGATTATCCGCATGTCCTTTTACCCAAACAAAACGGATGAATTGTTTTTTGGAGAGATGATAAAAATGCGTCCATAGATCCCGGTTCTTTTTACCACCTTTAAAATTAGTAGCTATCCATGTATTCAGCCAGCCTTTTTCCACGGCATCTACCACATATTTACTATCCGAATAAACCACCACTTTAAGTCCTTCTTTTTTCAATGCTTCAATGCCGGCAATTACTGCCATCAGTTCCATCCGGTTATTGGTAGTGAGTTTGTAACCCTGTGAAAGTTCTTTCCTGGTATTTCCGGAAATTAGAATAACACCATATCCACCCGGACCTGGATTGCCACGTGAAGAGCCATCAGTATAGATAATAACATTCGGTTTACTCATATAGAAGAATCAAATAAAAATTTTAAGAAGGGATTTTTTAAACCTGGAACACACCGGTTTTCAATTCATTTATTTCCGGATTATTATTCGCTGCACAGATAGCTTCGGATATCAAATGTCTTGTTTGTAAAGGATCAATAATATCATCCACCCATAATCTTGCAGCAGCATAGTAAGGACTGGTTTGTGCATCATACCTGTTTTTAATTTCATCAAGCAGTGTCTTTTCATCTTCGGGTTTTATTTCTTTTCCTTTCTTTTTCAAAGATGAAACCTGTATTTGTACCAGTGTTTTTGCCGCCTGGTCGCCACCCATCACTGCAATTTTTGCCGAAGGCCATGCATAAATAAAACGGGGGTCATAAGCCTTGCCACACATGGCATAATTTCCTGCGCCGTACGAGTTGCCAATAATGATGGTGATTTTTGGCACCACTGAATTTGCCACCGCATTCACCATCTTGGCGCCGTCTTTAATAATGCCTGCATGTTCACTTCTGCTACCCACCATAAAGCCCGTTACGTCCTGTAAAAAAACCAGCGGAATTTTTTTCTGATTGCAATTCAAAATAAATCTTGCAGCTTTATCGGCACTGTCATTATAAATAACGCCACCCATTTGCATTTCGCCTTTTTTGTTTTTTACGATCAATCGCTGGTTTGCAACAATGCCTAGGGCCCAGCCATCAATACGTCCGTAACCACAGACAATTGTTTTGCCATAATCTTCTTTAAATTGTTCAAACTCAGAATCGTCAACAAGACGTTCGATAATTTCCAACATATCGTAAGGTTTTCCATCATGCGGGAAAAGCCCATATAGATCTTCAGGATTTTTTTTCGGCAGGGCAGGAACTGAACGTTGAAAACCTGCTTTAGGTTTTTCGCCCAACATGCCGATCATTTTTTTAATATGATCCATGCATGCCTGTTCTGTATCAAATTTATAATCGGCAATGCCGGAAATTTCTGTATGTGTTGCAGCGCCACCTAAAGTTTCGCTATCTACGTCTTCACCAATGGCCGCTTTTACCAGATAAGGACCTGCAAGGTAAATAGATCCGTTTCCGGTAACCATCAGTGTTTCATCACTCATAATGGGCAGGTAAGCACCGCCAGCCACACAGGGCCCCATCACGGCAGCAATCTGTGTAATGCCCATGGCGCTGATCCTTGCATTGTTTCTAAAAACTCTTCCGAAATGTTCTTTGTCCGGAAAAATTTCATCCTGCATGGGCAGAAAAACGCCGGCACTATCCACCAGGTAAATGATTGGCAAATGATTTTCCATAGCGATCTCCTGCATACGGAGATTTTTCTTGGCCGTAATTGGAAACCAGGCGCCTGCTTTCACCGTCTGATCATTGGCTACAATGACGCATTGTCTGCCGCTTACAAAACCAATACCCGCCACCGTACCCGCAGCCGGACAACCTCCCTGCTCTTCATACATTTCGTATCCGGCAAAGGGAGCAATCTCAATAAAATCTTTGTCCTTGTCCAGCAGGTAGTCAATTCTTTCTCTTGGAGTAAGTTTGTTTTGCTTTCTTTGTTTTTCAATTGCTTTCTTACCACCACCCTCCTGTATTTTTTTCAAATAATGCCGCATGTCACGAAGCAACAATTTCATCGCGTCTTCATTCTGGTTAAAGTCTATATTCATATGGCAATTGGGTTGGGACAAAGATAGGGTATGGTTGACTTTGGCAGAATGCAGATAGGAGTTATAATTGTGTAGCCAGTGACATTTATGTAGTTGTTATAAAGAGGCGTTGATGTCACAGCCATGCCTACCAACAACCGATGTACTTTAGCTTCACTTGTTGAAATGCCATTCATTGCTGTGCTGCATGCCAACATAAGGTATAAAATGGCATAAAAAAAAGCGGAAGGCACTTCCTCCGCCTTTTTTCTCTCCAAGGATGATTAAAGTTCTGATATAACTTTTTCAAGTTCTTCTTTGGTTTTACCAAGTTTTTTTTGAAGTCTGCCAAACATTTCATCTTTCTTGCCTTCTGCAAACATCAGATCATCATCTGTTAATGTTGCAAATTTTTGCTTGAGTTTGCCTTTCAACTCATTCCAGTTTCCTTTTACCTCTGTTGTGTTCATTGTTTTTAATTTTATGTAGTGAATGAATTTTTACTACAGCACAAAGATGAGTACCTTAATAATGGGAAGTATTGTATAATCTTGGGGGTGATTTGCATGATTCACACATTCAATGGTGATCAAACTTAAGATGAACGAGATATGTTCCCGTAGACAATTTAAAAGCATTCCATTTCTACGCCATATACAATCTAAACAGCATCCCAAAGGCGTAGATTTGTCAGGGAATAAAACGATTCATAACTCTCATTATAAAAAACTTCCACTTCAAACATGATATGTATGAAAATTATTCATTTTTTCTTAGCAGTTATATTGGCAGGATGTAACAGTAACGAGCAGCAAAGCGCAACAATTATCAACTCGGATACTGTAAAGACTAACGCTGGACCTGTCCAGAAGATAAAAACTGAAAACCCAACTGTTCCCATACCAGCAACAAACATTTATTCCAATAAACGGTTTAAAGATGTAACTGTTGAAAGAATTGGTGAGCATAAATTTCTTATACAGGGAAAGGGGCAAATTTTTGAAGCAAATTTTAATTGGGTAGTGGAGGATGGCCACGAAGAACTTAAAAAAGGTTTTCAAATGACTGATGCCGGGGCTCCTGAATGGGGGAACTTTAAGTTTACTGTCGATGTGCAAAAAAAACGGGAAAATTCAACCTTAATTTTAATTCTGTTTGAATCCAGTGCAAAAGATGGCAGTCGCCAATATGAATTACCTGTTGTACTTTATTAGCTTTATGCAGTTGGTATGAGACGTTGCTATTGCAACCCTTTCTGCCAACAATCGATGCTTCATTAACTTCAGTTTTTGTATATTTTATTCAAACTATTCTGCATACCAACCAGGTGTAGAAATAGCTTAAATATTTTAAATTCGTTTTCTTACAAAAGCTTTATTGGGTAAAACCTGAAATTTAGTATTCAAAATAATTACATAATAATAAGCGACAGATACAATACGTAAAATAGTTGCCGGATTGGCATAAGTTTAGACGGATATATTGAGGGCCCGCAAGGTGAATACGACTGGATAATAATGGAGAAAGACTTTGACTTTGCCGGGCATATGAAAAGATTTGAAGCTTTCTTTTTTGGCAGAAAATCATTTGAAAAACTCAGGCAAACAGGAAAGGTTTCTTTTCCGGGAATAAAGAACTATGTTTTTTCAAATACGCTTGATACAAGTGATAAAGATTTTACTTTGTTAAAGGGAGATATTCATAAATCAATTACGAATATTAAAGAACATGAAGGAAAAGATATTGCTATTTATGTTGGTGCAAATTTGTTATCCTCATTATTAGTTCTCAATCTTATTGACGAATTAAATATGTCGGTCATTCCTGTTGTATTGGGAGAAGGAAAGCCAATGGTCAGCATTTTAAAACAAAGAATCTATTTGAAATTACTTGAAACAAAAAAATTTTCAAGCGGGGCTGTTCAGTTGATTTACCAGGTTCAACAAAAATAAATACAGCTGCTTACATCCGGTTGCATTTCACAACTGCATTTATATCTCAAATAAATTTATTTGTACTGTTCTTCCCGGAAACAAAACCAAATTGGAGTTTGTATGGGAAAAATAATTTTTTTATCCGTACTTGTACTAAGTAAAAATTGTATTGCAAAGCATTTAATGAAATCAGTTTTACTAAACTAATTCGATTTCAATCGGGTTATAGAAAGGGTTTAAAAAAATAACTTTTTCGGAAAAGATTTTTTATTTTGGGAAAGGATTTTGGAATTATTCGTATCACTACTAACTTTTTAAAATATATTTTTTTGTTCTTTAACCGGAATAATTTAACAATGCTAACAGCAAAGTGAAACTATTCACAAAACAATTTCTATGAAAAAATCAATTTTGTTGATCACAATGGGTGTATTATTTCTTATCGGGTTAACCGCAATGGTTTCTGCTGATCCGCCGGAAAACACAACTTGTAAGGTGCAATGTGAGTACTTGGTTAGTGAAGGTGTTTTTTCCAGTCAGGGCGTATGTATGAGTGCATGCAACACCTGTCTGAACAAATCTTCAAGCCCGGCAAATATGGCTGTATGTTATTGTCGTCAGATGGGTGACATAGAAGGGTTTCCAAATCTTGGTTTTAAAAACATGGGGGAATGTGTAAGGTACTTTAAAGCTTTGTTTTGAGGACCATAATTATATATTCAGGGGGGATAATTTATTCTCCCCTTTTTCCCTGATTTTTTAACAGGTACAGCACATAATGGAGTCTACAAAAAATAATTCTAATAAAAGGAATATAGCGATTGGAGTTATCATTTTGGGATGGATAACATGCGGGTACCTTTTCATTCGTTCTTCTCAGTTAATTAAAGGAACCGTTTCTGGTTATGATCTTTGTAAAATTATTTTTAGCAGTAGTTGTGATGATGCTTTGCAAAATACTGCCTCCTGGCAATTTGGATTTCCTTTGGCCGGGTTAGGATTAATTTATTTTAGTTTGTTGGGGATATTATTTGTTACACAAAAACCATTTTTTGAAAAAGCCGCTCTTTTACTTTCTTCTGCCGGAGTTGGTGTCAGTCTTATTTTAAGTATTGTTATTTTCAGATTAGGACCTTCCTGTTCGCTGTGCCTGTTTGTTCATCTGGTTAATTTATTTGTCTTTGTCGCAATTCTTGTTTGTGTCAGGGAAAAAAACAAAATCAATCAAGAAAAAAAGAGATTTTTTTTATTGACATCATTAAAGTGGATCTTTTTTGTTTTGCTGGCTGTTACTATTGGAAGTTTTTCTGAAGTTTACATTTTGGCAAACTCAGTTGGAACCAAAGCTAAGGCAGCGCTGGCCCAATCATATGAAGATTTTGATAAAAGCCCTGTTTATACGTTTCCAAAAAATAGTTCTTCACCCATATCGGGTTCAATCGATGCTCCGCTGCAACTTATAGTTTTTAGCAGTTTTCAATGTCCGGGTTGCCAGCTATTCAGTAATTCATTAACAAATCTTCGTAAAAAATTTGGCGGGAATATCAATATTCAATATAAAAATTACCCTCTTAGTTCAGGTTGTAATTCAAATTTAACCGGTAATATGCAACCAGGATCTTGTGCAGCTGCATTAGCTGCTATTGCTGCTAACATGCAGGGTCTTTACTGGGAATACCATGATCAGCTTTTTCAATCAGACCTTCACCTGGGTGAAAATAGCCTTGTTGCAATTGCAAAAAAAATCGGATTATATATTGAAAAGTGGGAAGCTGACAGGCAATCTGAAAATTCGAAAGAAATACTGGCAGAAGATATACGACTGGGAAATCAACTTAAGATATATGCAACGCCTTCTGTATTTTTAAATGACCGCCAAATCAGCAATATTAATGAAAGCGCAATTATTTTTCTTTTACAAAAAGAATTGGATCGCCTTAAAATAAAAGAATGATTATTGAATCGGTCCTCAGCTTTTCTTTAAATGCAGCAGATAATTAAACCATACTTCTTACTTTGAGTATTATCTCCTGAACTCTTTTGTAAAGAAACCTCTTTATGGAATTTCATATTGTAAAATATTCAAATGTTGATGTATTAAGCCCCTGGTATGAAATAAGTGATTCAGACATTATTGTAACTCCTGAATGGAAATTTTATAAGTACCAGTTGAGGACCTGGTAAATAAAAAAAGCCAACAACTTATTTGTTGGCTTTTAAAAGTGCCCGAGACTGGAATCGAACCAGCACATACTTACGTACGGCAGATTTTGAGTCTGCTGCGTCTACCAATTCCGCCACCCGGGCAAATGGGTTAAAATTATTTTACAAAACGTATAAGATCTTTTTCCTTTTACAGCACATCCTTGCTTACGCCCCGATATTGATCGGGGTGCGTCTACCAATTCCGCCACCCGGGCAAATGGGTTAAAATTATTTTACAAAACTTATAAGAACTTTTTCCTTTACCAGCACATCCTTGCATACGCCCCGATATTGATCGGGGTGCGTCTACCAATTCCGCCACCCGGGCAATGGGGTTGCAATATTACGTCAATCCATTTAATTGCCTGCGAATACGAAGGAGATATTTTTTCTTGTAATAATATTCTTTTACCTGCAGCAATTCTTTTTCGGTAGTAATACCTTCCTGATAATGCTCCACAATTTGTTTAACAGGCTCATAAATTTCTTTTTGTAAATTTTCAATAGCTGATACAAGATTTGCCTTCAATCCGGGATCATCCTCCATATCCATTAATTGCTCATTTATTTCCAATACTTCCATCAGGAATTCCGGTGGCAGTTCGTATTTTTCTTCTTCTTCCAGCAAACCTTTTAGCGTCAGCACATATTTGATCGTTTCGTCCTCGTTTTGAAAAGTTTTAAACGCCTTATTCAGCTGGGCAGATTTTTCCAAAACCTCTGCTTGTTTCTCTTCTGACTCATTGGCAAAATAATCGGGATGGTATTTTTTACTAAGTGCAAAATATTTTAGGGGTAAACTGCTTTTATCCACTTTTAGCCGAAAGGGTATTTCAAAGAGTTCAAAATAATTCATGTCGGTTTCTGCAATTGTTAATCGGCAAAATTAAGCTCTTTGCGGGGTTATTAATCAGTTTGCAGAAATGCGTAATTACCGGCAACTTTGCGATTCATCACTGAAGAATGAAACTGTATGATAAAAATTGGATTAATAAGAGAAGGTAAAGTTCCGGCAGATAACCGGGTGGCACTAACACCTGCGCAATGTAAGTGGATCAAAAAAAACAGCTCAGATGTTGATGTGGTAGCACAATCTTCACCTGACCGTTGTTTTACTGACAAGGAATATCAGCAGGCAGGTATAGTAGTAAAAGAGGATGTTTCTGATTGCGATATTTTGTTAGGCATTAAAGAAGTACCGGTTGATCAACTGATCCCTGAAAAAACGTATTTATTTTTTTCGCATACAAAAAAACAGCAGCCTTATAACCAAAAATTACTTCGTGCTGTTCTTGATAATAAGATCAGGCTTATTGACTACGAATGTATGGAACATGAGGATGGCCAGCGTATCATTGGATTCGGATTTTTCGCCGGTGTGGTAGGAGCTCATAATGGCATGATGGCTTATGGCAACCGTTCAGGTTTATTTTCACTGGACAGGGTATATAAGCAAAGAAGTTTTCGTGAGTTAATCCATACTTATTTTGGATTGCGATTGCCAAATTTAAAAATTGCCATTACCGGTTCCGGCCGGGTAGCTCATGGTTTCCTTGAGATCATGAACCTGATGGGTATTCATGAAGTAGAGCCGGATGATTACCTGGTAAGACGATTTGCTTATCCTGTATATACCCAGATAAAGGGTGCTGAATTGTATGAAAATAAAAGTTCCGGTAAATACCGCAGGCTGGAATTTCATGAACATCCGGAATTATATCGCTGCAAGTTTTTGCCCTATGCAGAGCAGACGGATATATTACTGAATGGAATTTACTGGGATAAACAGGTGCCGCGTTTATTTGAGAAAGAAGATATAAAAGCTGATCGTTTCATCATTCAAACAATCGCCGATGTAACGGATGATGCAGGCGGATCCATTCCGATCAACCTGGGAGACCAGACTATTGAAAACCCGGTTTATGGCGTGGATAAAATTAGTTTTCAAAAAACAGAGCCTTATCTCGCCAGTTCAATCGATATAATGGCAGTTGGAAATCTGCCCAATGAATTACCCAAAGACGCCAGTCGCTATTTTGGTGAACAACTGATCAAGCATATACTCGAAGATCTGGTTGGCAAAAGTTCAGAAGTCATAGAACGGGCAACCATCACAAAAAATGGTGAACTGACCTCAACATTTTTTTATCTGAAGGACTATTCTGAAGGAATAAGTATTCAGTAATTATTTACAGGTAGAGATAGTAGGGTTTCAGCAACTCTGCAAACTCAGTTGTATATTGTTTGTTCTTATCCCAAATTGAAATTTCGTCAAATTCTGTATTAACCGTTGAGCCGGGACTTAGCTGACCAGCCAGCATGACTCGGAAATGATCATGCAGATAGGATTGTTTTACATAAGTCATTTGCAAAAGATCCAGTTCATTTTTTTCCAAAAGTCTTTTGATCTCCTCATTTCTTTTAAAAGGCAGGAGAAGAAAAAATCTGCCTGAAACATTCAGGTTCTTTTTAATGAGCATTAGTAATTCATTCAGCAAAAGACCTTCATTATGATGAGTCATATTTTTTTTAAAGTTATCAGATCTTAATTCATTTTCATAAAAAGGAGGATTGCAAATGATCAGATTATATTTGTGTTGGTATGAATAAGTTCTTGCATCTGCATGAATGATATTTAGTGAGTTCTTAAATGAGAGAGCATCTGCATTTTCTTTTGCCTGGATTGATGTGTCTTCATCTATCTCGATCGCATCAATAATAACTTCATGATTTGCCTGTGCAAACATCAGTGATAACAATCCTGTACCAGTTCCAATATCCAGTACAGTATTTTTTTTCTTTTTGTAATTTTTTATTTCATTTACGATCCATGCCCCAAACAGACAGGCGTCTGTAGTTACCTTCATGGCACATTTGTCCTGGTGAATAATGAATTGTTTAAATTGGAAAAAAGAGTTGGACATGTTACAAAGCTATTAGCTTTCTTCTTCACCATTCACTTCTTGCTGTAGCTGAAACTGTCAATTCCTCAAATTGACCATCCAGGTATTTATAATAACCCGTAATGGCAATCATACCGGCATTGTCCGTGCAGTATTGAAAAGCAGGAATAAAAGTGTTCCAGTTTTGTTTAATTCCCATTTCCAGAAAAGCTTTTCGTAAACCACTGTTGGCAGACACGCCACCGGCAATACAAATGTCCTTTATCCCTGTTTGAATTGAAGCTTTCTTTAGTTTGTTCAGCAATATTGTGACAATCCGATGTTGAATGGATGCACAGATATCATTCAGGTTTTCTTCGATGAATTTTTTTCTTTCTTCTTCGGTGGCAGAAAACTTTTCTTTGAAGATGTTGCTTTTCCCGGCATTCATTAAAAAATAAAGTATTGAAGTTTTAACTCCGCTGAAACTGAAATTCAGACCGGGAATCTGTGGTTCAGGAAATTTGAATTTTAGTGAATCGCCCAACTGAGCATATTTATCAACCAACGGACCGCCGGGATAGGGGAGCCCCAATAATTTAGCGCTTTTATCAAATGCTTCACCCGCAGCATCATCAATAGATTCGCCAATCACTTTCATCTCAGTTACTGATTCACACATTACAATTTGTGTATGTCCTCCGCTTACCGTTAAGCATAAAAAAGGGAAAGATGGTTTTTGATCATCGATAAGGTTGGCCAGCACAAGTGCCTGCTTTTGATGTACAGTAATAAGTTGTT
>CAZOOT010000023.1:0-36326 GCA_964581455.1 uncultured Chitinophaga sp.
CCCAGAAAATGATGAAGCTGAATGACAGCCTGAAGGCTAATAGTGAAGTCCTGCCCATAAAAATAAGAGGTGGCTCTATGTTGAAATTTGATTTTGGAATTTATAAAACAATTTCGGCCAAAGCCGGATGGTCAACGACAAGATCCAAATCAAAACTTTTCAGTGGCAAAGAAGAATCAACATCCAAACAAAATTCTTCGATTGAAATTGTAGCTAATGGAAAAGATACATCCACTATAAATGTTGCACTGAATATTAAGGAGGAGGCGTTTCGTGAAAGGGGGATTTCTTTTTCCAGAGACCGGGTAGCTTTAGAAAGAGAAGAAAATCCCTCAAAACTAAAGCAGGAAAAAAATCTGGCAGCTTCCATTTCTACAAGCTTTGATACTACTACGTGGAGTTTTGTTTATATCCACGAAATTGATATAGAAAAACCTTTTGGTCAGGAGAAAGTGAATGGTTTTCTTTCAGATGGAAGCAGGAATATTGAAATAAAGAATGTGACAAAATGGGATAACGGGAAATCCCCTACCCTTTATTCTAAAGTAGGTTATGAACTTTACCTGGATGGAACGATTGTAGCAGCCGTGCAAGACCCGGTGGATACTTTTCAGAAAAAATATGTATGGCTGAAAAATGACTTGGATGATTATATGAAACTGATACTGGCATCTACTGCGGTCCTTTTATTAAGCTATGGATCAACAATGCCACAATAAGAAATTAAGCCTCTGTCAATAACACCTGCCACGCCTTTGCCACGTTCCCATCGTCAAGTAATTTCTTTGCATATAAGTGTAACTCTTTCTCCATCTCCTCTGGGTTGATGGAGTAATACAAGATGATTTGCTTCAGGTTGCTGTCATTAAAAGTCGGATCTATTAATGGCATTTCATTTACATTAGCCAGTTGTCCTAAATTATTTCCCGAAAGTATTTTACTGTTGCGAACAGATTCCGGTAAGGCATCTACCCCAATTCCCAATTCCGTATTTGGTTTGGGTACATGAAAAAGATTGCTTTCATCCACTTTACAATACCAGTCGCCACCCAGTCTTGCTACATGATTTATCTTTCGCTGATCGAGTTTTTTATTTTCATCAAGCAGGGAATCGTCAATATGAAGTTTTAAAACTTCACAGATAACTAAATTACCAGCGCCGCCTTCAGTACCCAGTGGTTTTACCTCTATCACTTTACACTCCATCTTCACCTTGCTTTCTTTTACCATCGGAGGTTTTACAATTGAGGCCGGTTCTTCTGTAAATCCGGCCTTGATAAATTCATTCACTTCTTTTGGATATTCACAACTGGACAGAGAGACCTGTTGCACCATATCATAGGTTACTATATTGATCACCACTTCCGGCACTTCCAGCACATTTTCCAAAGTGTGCTTGGTTGTATTATCTCTGCCCCTTCGGGAGGGAGAAAAAATAACAACCGGAGGATTGGAAGAAAATAAATTGAAAAAACTGAATGGACTCAGGTTTACTTTCCCGTTTTTGTCAATTGTGGAAGCAAAGCAAATTGGCCGCGGTGCTACCACATGCTGCAGGTAGTATTGCTTTTCGGCCGTATTTAAATCTTTTAAATCGAGTACCATAATTTTTTTTTCACCGCAGAGGCGGGGAGACGCAGAGAAATCCCTCAGCGCCTCGGCGTCTATGTGGTTATTTTTATTTCAAGTTCAAAAATTATTGACAAATTTTTAATTCCAGAATCATATATTCGAGTTAAACCGCAGAGGCGGGGAGACGCAGAGTTAACTCCTCTGCGCCTCAGCTGTTATTATTTCTTCATCAGAAATTATTTACAAATCTTCTGAATCCATCTTTCAGTTTTACTACATTAAAATTCACAAGATAGCCCAGACGTTTATCAGTAAGCTTAAGATAACTTATCATCTGAGCTTCAAATACGGGATGCATTGTATCAACTGCTTTAGCTTCAAAAACAACTTCTCCTTCAATAAGTATATCCATTTCATAAAACTTACCCGTATCATGTCCTTTGTAAAAAAGCTGAACTCCAACATTTGCGACTGCCTTAATTCCTCTTAGCTCCAGTTCTTTCAGCAAAGCAAATACATAAACGGATTCAAGAAGACCGGGGCCAAGTTCTTTATGCACGGTAATGCAGGCATCTAATATTTGTGTGCCTAAAGAATTTAATTGATCTCTCGTCATAAAATATTTTTACCACAGGAGACAGGGAGACGCAGAGTTACTCTCAGCGCCTCTGCGTCTCAGCGGTTATTTTTTCAACTTCAAAATACTCCAGTCAGTCTCCTCTGCAATTATTGTATTACTCAATTTCCCCAATCCATCAATCTCCATCTCCACTACATCACCTGCCTGCAACCATTGCTCGGCATAATCAGGATCATTCAACTTTCCGGTTCCATTCAATTCTAAAAAACATCCTGTACCCACTGTACCACTGCCAATCACATCACCCGGAAAAAGATCCACGCCATAAGAAGCTCTTTCGATGATCTCAGCAAAGGTCCAGTCCATATCACCGATATTGCCGGCACTTACTTCCACATCATTTACTTTACAGGTCATTTTCAAATTCCAGCTTTTACCAATATGATTAGCCTTGCAGGGAATTTCAAACTGTTCCAGCTCATCCAGTGTTACCAGCCAGGGGCCGATTACAGTAGCAAAATCCTTCCCCTTAGCCGGACCAAGATTCAATTTCATTTCTTCCATCTGCAATCCTCTTGCACTCATATCATTCATGATCATCAGGCCACCAATATATTCATCAGCTTCTTCCACTTTAATATTTTTGCCGGGTTTGCAAATCACAATAGCAGCTTCCAGTTCAAAATCCAGTTTTTCAAAATGATCAGGCATACAGTTAATTTCTCCCGGCCCAATGATGCTATGATGATTGGTAAAATAAAATATCGGGAACTGATCAAATTCCGGTGTCATTTCCACTCCACGGTTTCGACGGGCTGATGCCACATGCTGGCGAAATGCATAACCATCTCGGCAAGATGTTGGAAATGGAACCGGCGCTAATAATTGTACTTCACTTAATGGAATTCCTTTATTACTGCTTCTCTCTCCGGAACTCAGCATCAGTTCGCCAGCCATTGCTACCTGAATTGCATCTCCCCAATAATTTAAAAACATACCCATACTGTTCGGCAAGTCAGGATGCAACACTTCCATATCGTAAACAACATCATTGATCAAAACTCCCAGGCGGTCATGTTCATCTTGTAAATAAGAAACTAATTTCATGTGTTCATTTTTTTTGTGGGCTGCAAGATAATTATTTTGTAGCCGGCAATAGTAATTCTTATCATTGTCCCTTGTGTCACTCACTTGTGCACTATGAAGTCTATTTGGCATTTTTGGCCGCAGAGAACAAGAGTAATAAAGTTTCGCTAAGAGACTCAGCGTTTACTCTGCGTTCTCTTATTCTCAGCGGTTAAACTTTTTATTTCATTTTGTTTGTAACTTGAATTCATGAAAAGATATTTCATTCTTTTACCCATTTTATTAATATTATTTACATCCTTAAAAAAAGAAACAAATTCATGGATAAGAATTAATCAACTCGGGTATCAACCCGCTAGTGTGAAAGTTGCCATTTGGTGCAGTAATGAACAATTGACAATAAGCAATTGGCAACTGGTTGAGGCTAATTCAAAGAAAATTGTTCTTTCTAAAAATCCCGGGAAGCCATTCGGAGCATATGGCCCTTTCACGCAAACTTATCGTTTCAATTTTTCAGAACATAAAAAACCGGGCAGATATTATTTACAGGCAGCTGGTACCAGGTCGCCAGAGTTTGAAATAGGTGAAGATGTATATAAAGGAACAGCAGATTTTTGTTTAAGGTATATGCGGCAACAGAGAAGTGGCTTCAATCCATTTTTAAAAGATAGTTGCCATACTCACGATGGCTATACATTGTATGGGGAAAAAGCAGGCATCAAAGACAGTACTCATATTGATGTGGTGGGCGGCTGGCATGATGCCAGTGATTATTTGCAATACAGTACAACCAGTGCCAACGCAACTTATCATTTACTGGCAGCATACCGTGATTTTCCAAATGTATTCAATGATGAAAAACAAGCTAATGGATTGGATGGAAAAAACAATATTCCTGATATTGTTGATGAGGCAAAATGGGGATTGGACTGGCTTTCTAAAATGCATCCAAAGGAAGACTGGATGTTTAATCAATTGGGAGATGACCGGGATCATATCAGTATGCGGATTTCCAAACTGGATTCCCAATATGGAAAGGGATTTGAAAGGCCGGTATATTTTGTCAGTGGTGAGCCACAGCAAAGAGGAAAGTTTATGAATAATTCTACCGGCACTTCATCAACAGCTGGGAAATTTGCCAGCGCATTTGCATTAGGCGGTCATGTGTTTAAAAAATTTGATGATGATTATGCTATGGAGTTGATCGATCTTTCAATGTCAGCTCTGGATTTTGGATTAAAAAAACCGGGAGTTTCTCAAACAGCTTCTGTCCGGTCACCTTATATCTATGCAGAAGATAATTGGACGGATGATCTGGAACTTGCATTTGCCAGCTCATCGGAATATATCAATGGAATTTTTTCAAAAATCGGAATTCAAATGGAAGATGGACCAGATAAAAATCTTTTTCTGGATTCAGCCTATTTCTATGCACAGAAAGAAAAGATCACTCCCTGGTTAGGTAAGGATACTGCAAAACATTATCAATGGTATCCCTTTATTAATGTGGGCCATTTCGAATTGGCCAAACAACTTAGTGATAAAAGAAGAGATACTATCATTGAGTATTATAAAGAAGGTATTGAAAGAGTCTGGAACAAGGCAAAACAAAATGCCTTTTACCGGGGCATTCCTTTTATATGGTGCAGTAATAATCTTACTACTTCATTTGCTATTCAGTGTTACTGGTACAAACAGCTTACCGGTGATAAAACGTTTGATGAACTGGAACAGGCCGATTTCGACTGGCTTTTTGGTTGCAATCCCTGGGGCACCAGTATGGTCTATGGCTTACCCTCATGGGGCGATACACCGGAAGATCCGCATTCCGCATTTACTCATTTAAAAAATTACCCGATTGACGGAGGATTGGTAGATGGCCCGGTATATGGCAGCATTTTTAATAATCTTATTGGCATTACGCTTTATCAGCCGGATGAATATGCCGCATTTCAAAGTGATCTTGCCGTATACCACGATGACTATGGCGATTACAGCACCAATGAACCCACCATGGATGGTACGGCTTCTTTAATTTATTTGCTGGCTGCGAAGGAGGCACAGGCCCATCCCGACCTTCCCAAAGGGAAGGCCAGCAACACTCAAACCTTGCTTAAGGGAAATGTAAATATTAATAATTATAATTCCTCAAGCGAGGACTTGCGGCGCAGCAAAACCCCTCCTTCGGAGGGGTTGGGGAGGCTTCATGGCGCTATCATCCGCGGCGACTCAACTAAAAAAAATATTGCTTTAGCCTTTACGGGACATGAATTTGGAGAAGGAGGAGAATTCATAGCAAAAACATTAGAGGAACAAAAAATAAAAGCTTCTTTCTTTTTTACCGGAAGTTTTTATGCAAATCCTGCATTTAAAAAGATTATTGAAAAACTAAAATCCAAAGGCAATTATCTTGGGCCACACAGCAATGAGCATCTTTTATACTGTGACTGGAATAAACGAGACAGCCTGTTGGTTTCAAAAAAGCAATTCACAGAAGACTTGTTGGCAAATTATAAGCGAATGGCTGATCATGGAATTCAAAAACAAAAAGCTTTATATTTTCTCCCGCCTTATGAATGGTATAATGATTCCATTTCGCATTGGACAAAGGAAATGGGACTTCAATTGGTCAATTATACACCCGGTACACTCAGTCATGCCGATTACACAACAACAAGCGACAAAAATTACCGAAGCAGTGAAATGATTTATAATTCCATTATAAATTATGATCAAATTAAATCATCGGGGCTGAATGGATTCATGCTGCTCATGCACATCGGCGTTGGGCCGGAAAGAACGGATAAGTTTTATAAACTATTGCCTGGTCTGATAAAATATCTGAAAGCTGAAGGCTATCAGTTTCAAACGATTGAGGAGATATTAAAGACTGATTAAAATCATGCCGGACCGTAACAATTTTCCATAATTACCATTCACAATTAACCATTCAGCTCCTTATCTTTGTGCCATGCAATTCGAAAAAATTCACAATAAGGGACAGGCTCAATTATTTAAAAATCCTTATCTGGAAATGCTAACCAAAACCCATCCACTGGTGATCTGGGGAATGTATATTCCTGTGATGGGCTATATGTTATATTACAGTAGTTTAAAACTGGAATATTCTACAACAAGAATAGGACTGGCTTTTTTAGGAGGCATCTTATTCTGGTCTTTTTTTGAATATATTGCTCATCGCTTTCTTTTTCATTTGGTAAGTGAGAAAAAAAGTATGCAAAAATTTGCATACACACTTCATGGCAACCACCATCATTATCCAAGAGATAAACAAAGACTTTTTATGCCGCCGGTTCCAAGTGTTATCCTTGCGTCGGCCATTTTCGGCATCATGTTTTTATTTATGCGGAGTTATACATTCATGTTTTTTCCGGGTTTTATTTTTGGTTACCTGATGTATGGCACTATGCATTATGCTATTCATGCATGGAACCCGCCATTTAAATGGATGAAGCCACTCTGGAGAAATCATCATCTTCATCATTATAAAAACGAACATAATGGGTATGGCGTAAGCTCAACCATCTGGGATCATGTATTTGGCACTATGTTCGATCTGAAAAATGAAAAAGAAGACAAGGAGAAAGTGAAAGAGTTGATGTTCGAGAAGGACTAACCTACAAACCCCCGAAAGGGGATTTATCGAGATTACCATTTTTCTTCTTCACTAATATTATTATCCCGGCTGAATTCCTGCCGGGATTTAATTTTTTGCAATTGTCTTTCAATGATTAGGTCTGTAATGATTGAAGCCGCATCTGTTTGGGTATTTTGTTCCAGCATCAATTTCAACTTTTTTTCATTGATATCAATCCTGTAAAGAATAGCAACCAGTTTTTTAAAATCATTTTGAATGAGATTGTTTATATACTGACCAAGTGTTTCTTTAATTTGTTCCATAGAAATATTCTCTGGCAAATCAATTTCCAACAAGTGATTTATTGAAGGAATCAAATCTGTGTTAATCTGAGTCATCTGTGAGAGCTAATATTTTTCATTCACACCAAGATTGAATAATGCAAAATCATATTTTACAGGATCGCTTTTGTCTAATTTACGTAAAGCCTCTGTCAATTCAATTGTGGCTTGCCAGTCATTTTGTTTTCTTTCAAGCAAATTCAGTTTTCTCGCCACTCTGGCCACATGCACATCCAATGGACAGATCAATGCTGCAGGGCTAATATGTTTCCATATCCCAAAGTCAACTCCTTTCTTATCAATCCTCACCATCCAGCGTAAAAACATGTTAAGTCTTTTACAGGTTGATTTTTGAATGGGAGAGGAGATATGTTTTTCAGTTCGCTTCAGGTGTTCTGATGAAAAAAAATTATTACGAAAATTAATTAATCCTTTTTCAACAGTCATCCCTTTAGTTGGGAAAAAAGCTGTTTCCAGTGATTTATGTTTTGTAAAATGCCGTTTAAAAAATTCTATAAAATAAAAAAGATCATCTTCGTGAAAAGTCCTGTGCTTAAAGCCCCTTAATCCTTTTAATTCTTTTTGACTATGACCAATGATAAATTGATAAGGGGCATTGCCCATCCGCTGCATCAGCTCTTTACTTTTATTAATAATGGTCGTCCTGTTTCCCCATGAAAAAATAGCTGCAAAGAAACCTGCAATTTCTATATCCTGTTTTTGGGTAAACTGGTGTGGTATTGAAATAGGATCTCCTTGAATGAAAGAAGGTTGATTATATTCATCAACCTTCTTGTCTAAAAATAATTTTATTTTATTCTGCTCAATCATCCAATTGCTTTATTCAGGTCCTCAATCAGGTCATCTGAATCTTCTATCCCTACACTTAATCTTATCAAAGAATCAGTCAACCCGTTTTTAACTCTTTCTTCTCTGGGTATGCTTGCATGCGTCATTGTTGCCGGATGATTGATCAGGCTTTCAACACCACCCAAACTTTCTGCAAGTGAAAATAAATGTGTAGATGATAAAACTCGTTTGGCTTCATCCACACTGTCATTTTTTAGTTCAAAAGAGATCATGCCGCCAAAATCTTTCATTTGTTTTTTAGCAATAGCATAACCCGGATGATCTACAAAACCGGGCCAGTACACTTTTCCTACTTTCGGATGCTTTTTTAACCAATGAGCAATTTTTGTACCGTTCTCACTATGTGCTTTCATTCTTAGTCCCAGGGTTTTTATTCCACGTAAAACTAAAAAGCAATCCATAGGTCCCGGTACAGCGCCACAACTTTTTTGAATAAAATATAGTTTATCCCGAAGCTCTTTATCATTCATCATCAAAGCACCCTGAATGACATCACTGTGCCCGCTTAAATATTTGGTGGCGGAATGCATGATGATATCAGCACCCAGGTCCAGTGGATTTTGCAAAGCAGGAGAAGCAAAAGTATTATCAACTGCCAGCAGAATATTTTTTGGTTTGGTAATTGCAGCCACAGCAGCCAGGTCAGTAATGTTCATCAAAGGATTGGTAGGAGTTTCTATCCAGACAAGTTTTGTATTACTGGTTACGGCATTCTTTATATTGTCAATATTTGTGGTATCTAAATAAATAAACTTGATTCCAAATTTTTCAAAGATCTTGGTAAAGAGTCTGTATGTTCCTCCGTACATATCACTTCCGCAAATCACTTCGTCACCCGGATATAACAATTTAATAACGGCATCTGTTGCAGCTACCCCGCTGCTGAAAGCCAAACCGTATTTCCCGTTTTCAATTATTGCATAAGCTTCTTCAAGTGCTGTACGGGTCGGGTTCTGGCTTCTGGCATATTCATATCCTTTATTTACTGCAGGAGATTCTTGTACATAGGTACTTGTTTGATAGATTGGAGGTATTATAGCACCGGTTGAAGGGTCGGGGGTCATACCGGCATGAATAAATTTTGTAGCTGCTTTCATTCCTTAAATTATTTTTATTGAAGTGCAAAGATGCTGCTTTCATTTCATTTAAAAAGATATGAAGCTGACAAGTATCGCCAGTCATAATTATCTTTTTCGTGAGCTGCAAGGGGAATTATTTGTTTCTGTTGAGACTCAGGCTTCAATATCTTTTCTTTTATGAGTTTACTCCTGGCTTCTTTTATCATTTGCTGAACTGGCTGGCTCTCCATCCAATTTTTTTGTGGAGGTTCAAAACCTGTTTTATCCCGACGCCAGACTATTTCATTTGGCAATTTATTCTTCATGCTTTCTCTCAGTAACCATTTGGTCCATCCTTTTCGGATTTTAAGATTGGAAGAAAGCGTAAACAAAAATTCTACTAATTCATGACTTAAAAAGGGCAATCGGATCTCCCGTCCATGCGCCATGGAATTTCTATCAGCAAAACGAAGCATCTCTTCCAATCCATGCTGCATGGTATTAAAATATAAAACGCCATTAAGATGATGATGTGCCGGAGTAACATAATATGCTTTACGGCTTTGATTCCTGATAAACTCCGGAGAAAGATCTTCCTGCCTGAAAGTATGCAGTAAATATTTTCTTTCTAAAAAGATAGAAGCAAAATCGGGGAATAGTGCAGCAATGATATTTCTGAGACCAAATGATTCAAGAACTCCATTTTCTCTTGCTGCTTTTATTTCGCCACTGCCAATTAATTTTCTTTTCATGAACAATTCCTGCCAGTACCATTTAAAATATTTATGGTAACCTGCAAGTGTTTCGTCTGCACCCTGCCCATCCAATAAAACTTTTACTCTTTTTTGCTTAGCCAGTTCATAGACTTTATATTGAGCCATTACACTGGCACTGCTAATGGGTTCTTCCTGGTGAAATGAAAGTTTTTCCAGATCCGATACCAGGTCTTTTTCTGAGATCTCAATAAAATGTTGCTGAAGATTGTATTTTTCTCCAATTTGTTTTGCGTAAGCCGATTCGTCTTTTTCAAATCCCGGAAAACCAGCAGTGAATGATTTAAACCTTGAGCCGGATTCTAAAAATGGAATTACGGTAACAACAATGGAAGAACTATCAAGGCCACCACTCAGACTGGTACCAATTTCTACATCACTTCTTAACCTTTTTTTTACTGAATTTTGAAAGAGGTAAGTAAATTTTTCAACTGCTTCTGCATCATTTAATTTATTTTTTCCGGTTTCTGCATCAATATCCCAATACTTCCAGATCTCCAGTTCATGATCTTTGGCTGTATAAACCATAGAATGGGAAGCAGGTAATTTATGAATGTTTTCAAAAAAAGTTTCTCCGGGATTTTGTGGATTATCAGCATAGCCGATCGTGATAAAATTAAAAAGCATTTTTCTGTTGGGGGTCCGGTCTATACCTGCTGCCCACAATGCTTTCATTTCACTTGCAAATACAAATTGTGAATTGTCTAGATAATAATAAAAAGGTTTTTCACCAAACCTGTCCCGGGAAACAAATAATTCTTTTTCTTTTTCATCCCAGATGGCAAAGGCAAACATGCCATCAAAAAAATAAACACATTCATCCTGCCAGCAATCATATGCTGCAGCAATTACTTCTGTATCTGTTTTAGATACGAAAGCATATCCTTTTTTTAATAATTCATCTTTTAATTCAAGGTAATTATAAATTTCGCCATTATGAATTATGGAATAGCGGCCGAGATAAAGCATGGGTTGATGCCCGGCTTCTGTTAAATCGATTATTGATAATCTCCGATGTCCCAATGCTACCGTTCCGGATGAGTTATTCCATAATCCTTCTGCATCCGGTCCGCGATGAACCAGCGAATCAGTCATTTTTTTTAGTCGCTCATTTGAAGTCAGCGTTATGTTTGGAGATATGATTCCAGCGATGCCACACATATCTGTAAAGTAATGAAATTAATCGCTGAATAGATTAGTCGGAAGACTACTTTAGGATTTATAGTTAGATCGATTTATAAAAACTTTATTGGGAGAGTTACCTTAACATCGTCCCAGGCCATCAGGAGATTTGCGTCTGTTCCTGAATTTTCAAAAATCATTGTGAAAAAATTAGTGACCGTAAGATTTTTTTCAACCGGAACAGAAAAATGCATCAGGTTTTTTTTCTTATCCGGATTAAGCCCCCAGCTAAAAATATTTGAATTCAGTATTATTGTCCAACTGGTTTCAGAAGGAATACAAAACATAATATAACGACCCGGCTCTACCGATTTGCCTTGAATTAATGCAGTAGAAAACAATTCCAATTCGGTGGCTTCATTGGCACCCAGGCGCCAGGGCCGGTCATACTTTACAAGTTCACCGAATATTTTTCTTCCCTGTGTTTGCGGACGGCTATAAATAATTCTTGCATATGGAAGCGGGGGAGCCGTCCCGGCCATTTTTTTTAATGGATAATCAGATGGACAATAGATCATGTCCATAGGTGACAGATCTGTTGTTGCATAATTTGAAACCGGAAGAGCTGTTTCAGTCATCGTGTCATTAGCTGATGGTATCGGGGATGCATCAGAATTTTTTGCAGACTCTTTGCAGCTGAAAAAAAATAATACTGTGCTAAAGATTAATAAAAATGTCTTCATGATGTTTTAAAATTATAAACCGATCGGTATAGTTACCCTTACCTGCTCCCATGCTGTAATCAGGTTAAAACCTGTTGTTGATTTTTCAAAAACCATAGCAAAGGCTTCAGCAACTTCTTCTGTTTTTTCTACAGGAAGTTCAAGTCGAAGAACGTCTTTTTTCGAATCATACTTAAATGCACCCCATACATCGGTATCCTTGTTTAAAATAATGTTCCAGCTTTTTTCATTCACGATTGCATAAAGAGTGTAGCGGCCTTTTGAAATTTTCTTTCCCCCGATTTTTACGTCTGTGAAAAACTCTATTTCAGTCGCTTCATTGGCGCCGAATCTCCACAATTTTCCATATTCAACCAATTCGCCAAATACCTTTCTGCTTTGTTTGGATGGACGGCTGTATATAACCCGGGCAACTGGCGAATCGGTTACTTTATTTTGAATTTTCAGGATCGGGTAATTGACAGGATAATAACTAATGTCCATAGACGACTTATCCAGGTCTGGTAATTTATTATTTGATTGGGCAGGAACCAGGAAATATAAAATAACCAACGAAAAAGTGAAAATAAATTTAGACATATCTGAAATTTAGATGAACAAAAATAACGGATTCATTTACATGACGAAATAATGGTGTCAATGGTTTGGTGTAAACCGTGAACTAATAAACTTTATTGAAAATTTCTTTAACTCCGGAAAAAAATCTTTATACGCCTCCCCGACTACTTCATAATTTTCATTAAACAACCTGTAAGCTGATTCGCTTTCTTCCATGTACATGGAACGCCTCACCAGGCCACCCAGGCTTTTTTCAATACCCCATTTTAACCGGTAGTTGTAAAGCCAGTTCTGTGTTTTCATATAATGAAACATCTGCCCGAATTTTTCAGGAAAAATTTCTGTATACTGATCAAGGAAGTGATAGGTATTGATTGAAAAATCATTCAGTTTATTTTCTGTGAATTCATTTTCATCTGTAGCAAGGAAATGATCAAATAATACATCAATAATAGCCCCGCTATACAGCCTGTATACAGGTCTGAAAATATCTTTGATATTTTTTGTTACAGGATGACTGTCTGTAAACCTGTCAATCTCACGGTGAAGGGCGATTCCTTCCTGGATTCCAGGAGAATATTCAAATTTCCTTTTTCCTTTTACAAAATCACTGATCATATTACCAACCAAAATTTCGGGATGTTCAAAAGAAAGATAAGCATGGGCCAGGTAATTCATGGCTTAAAGATATAAGATGAAAGATAATAATCTCGTAAAGGAGTATTGGTTTTCATCAGATGTTATAAAAACTTTCACATTTAAAGTTTAATTAATGCTTTCGGATAAAAGGATATACAAAGTGCCCGGCGGTAAATTTTAGGGATATATCTTTTCCTGAAGAAATCTTTATTCACTCATTTTAACATTGGCATCCGGCAATCACAATTTACTTGACATGGGGTGTAACCCTGGCTAACTTTAAACCGTCAAACCAAATAAGAAAAGCAATCAACTATTAAACCTTAAATACACTTATTATGAAAAAAATATTATCAGCACTGTCTTTGATGTTTGTATTTGGCATCAGCAGTGCGTTTACAAATGATGAAAAAATTTCTTCTGTTGTTTTGGAATCTTTCAAGAATGAGTTTTCAACTGCACATAATGTAAGCTGGGAGCAGGGTATTGGTTACTATAAAGCAGCATTCATTTATAACGGGCAAAACCTGTCCGCTTATTTTTCGATGGATGGGGAATTATTAAGCATGGACCGTAACATCAGCTTGCTGCAACTTCCAATTAGTTTGTTTATTGACCTGAAAAATAATCACAGCGACTATTGGGTCACTGATCTGTTTGAAGTGAATAACAGCGAGGGCACCCATTATTATATAACGCTGGAGAATACGGATAAAGTGGTCAGGCTTTCTGCTAATAATGGTAAAAGCTGGAAAACGATTAACACAAAAAGAAAATCATAATATAAAAATCAGTTTTAGTGTGTGGTAATTATAGAGGCCCCGGCAAGATAGCCGGGGTTTCTTTTACGTTAGTAACTGTGATGAAATGTATATATCACTGATGAAAATTGAATAACGTTAAACTTTTTAACAGCCATTTCCTTTAATCACAATTTGATTCTTATTCATTAAAAGCTGCCTTACATTTGAAATGAATAAATATTTGCTGAATATATTCTGTCAAATTGAAACCTTAACCTTTAAACCTTAGATTATGAAAAAAGCAATTCTGGCTTTGTCAATGTATTTGACAATTGGTTTAACTACTGCACTTGCTGACAAAGAAAAAAAAGTTGATCCCAGGGTATTGTCCGCTTTTCAGAAAGATTTTTCTTTAGCGGAAAATGTAAAATGGGAAATAAAAGACGGCCTCTCGAAGGCCAGGTTTTCAATATTTGATCAAAGTTTGGTTGCATGGTATAATGCAGAAGCAGAACTGGTAACCACAATCAGAAACATTTCATATAAACAACTGCCATTGTCTGTTATCAAGTCGCTCGAGGAAAAATACGGGGAAGCAGATTTTACAAATATGCAGGAAGTAACGAAGGACCAGGAAACAAATTATTTCATTCAGGTAGAAACGAAAGTGAAAAAACTAATAATAAAGTCAAACTTTGCAGGAAATCTGTCCGTTTTTAAAAAAATAAAGACATAATGAAATACCAGTAGGCAATTGAACTATGACCCTGGAAAATTCTCGGGTTTTTTTTTATCTCTGTTCTGTTATAAAAAATTTATTTTTGGTTTTCTTTACCGCATTGTCTCACCTTTTTGTGATCAGAAGGCGGACTAAAATAATCACAACATGAATAGAGGACCAGTTTCAAAATTTATCGAACATCATTACCGGCATTTTAATGCAGCCGCATTAATGGATGCAGCCAAAGGATATGAGTCACATTTGCTGGAAGGCGGAAAAATGATGATTACGCTGGCAGGAGCAATGAGCACTGCAGAACTTGGAATTTCATTGGCAGAAATGATCAGGCAGGGAAAAGTGGATATCATCAGTTGTACCGGAGCCAACCTGGAAGAGGATGTTATGAACCTGGTTGCGCATTCTCATTATAAAAGAGTGCCCAATTACAGGGACCTGACACCGCAAGATGAATGGGACCTGCTGGAAAATCATTTTAACCGGGTCACCGATACCTGTATTCCTGAGGAAGAAGCATTCCGTCGTCTACAGAAACATTTGGTGAAACAATGGAAAGATGCGGAAACAAAAGGGGAACGTTATTTTCCGCATGAATTTTTATACAAAACAATTTTAAGTGGCGACCTCAAACAATATTACGAGATCGATCCAAAGGATAGCTGGATAGTAGCAGCAGCAGAAAAAAATATTCCGATCGTTGTACCGGGATGGGAAGACAGTACAACCGGAAATATTTTTGCCAGTTATATTGTAAAAGGTGAGCTAAAAGCCAGTACAGTGAAAAATGGAATTGAATATATGGTATGGCTTACGAATTGGTATCGGAATAATTCTTCCGGGAAAGGAGTTGGTTTTTTCCAGATCGGCGGCGGTATAGCAGGTGATTTTCCCATTTGTGTAGTGCCCATGATGTACCAGGATCTTGAATGGCATGATGTTCCTTTCTGGAGTTATTTCTGCCAGATAAGCGATTCCACTACTTCTTATGGTTCATATAGTGGTGCTGTTCCTAATGAAAAAATTACCTGGGGTAAACTGGACATTAAAACACCCAAATATATTATACAAACCGATCCAACATTTGGTGCTCCACTGATCTTCGCCTGGCTTTTGGAATGTTAATATTTTTATTTAACCAACAGTATGGACTAAAAAAATAAACGGCTCTTGGGGGAGCCGTTTTCTTATATAGGGAAAGGTAGGGATTAGTTTCTCCGGACTTTGTAATCGATCCTGTCTTCAAAGTGGTTAAAATTCTCTTGTTTTTCTGCTATGGTATAAATGAATACAGACAGAGCCAGAAACAGAGTAAAACCAAATAGCACGGATTGAATAGCTTAATTAGCTTACCTATTGCAGATTCATAGAATACTAAATAGGTAACGGGGAAATAGACCGGTGAGTTGCCATAAAGTTTAATGGGAATAAAAAAAACCGGCAATTAAGCCGGTTTTATATTAAATATTTTTCAGGAAAATTTTAATTCTTTTCGGATCAGCTCTGCTTCTTTGGATGAAGGCAGGGTGAAGCAAAGCAAAGAAATAATAAATAGTTTTTGAATTGTTGTTTCAATCAGGAGATCGTCTGATTTACTTAAAAATAATTCTACAGCTGAAAACAAAATACAAAGGACAAGTCCTGTAATTAATGCAGAAAATGGCTTTTTCTCGCTATAGAAACCCAGCATTATCAGAATTGCAGCAAAAGCCAGGTAAATAAAAAAATTATTTGTCTCAAATAAAGTATTTGGCATTGCCCAAAAGACAGATGCTCCCAAAACCACAGTTAGTGCACTGAGAAAAAGTGCATTCCGGGTTTTTCTCAATCTTTTTGTTAGTTGTTTAGTTTCTTTTAAACGATAAATGGCAGAATAATCAATGTCGTTTTCTTTTGAGCCATGTTTAGAGTCGGATAAGGTAGTATTCATTTCGATCAACTGTTTAGGATTTATAAAATAAACAAAAAAAACTGAGTTTATTTATTTTATATATTAACTGTTTAGAAAGCACGTTGAGTTTCAAGAGGTTGATCTCTTTTCAACATTTCATTCCGGTTTGCTATTTCCAAAGCAGTATAAAAAACAAGCTTTGCTCTTTTTTCCATCAGGTTATAATTGATCTTATCCGGAGTATCGGTTGGCCGGTGATAATCCGGATGTACACCATTAAAATAAAAAATGATCGGAACACCTTTTTCTGCAAAGTTATAATGGTCGCTACGGTAATAAAACCTGTTAGGATCTGCAGGATCATTATATTTTCTATCAAGTTTTAATTTAGAATAAGTTCCATTTATTGCATCTGTGATAGGTGTTAGGTCTGAGCTTATTTTATTATCTCCGATCACATAAACATAGTTTGCAGAATCTTTGTCTTTCATATAATCATTTCCGATCCGGCCAATCATATCAATATTCAGGTTCACTGTAGTTTTATTCAAAGGATAAACCGGGTTATTAGAATAATATTCTGAACCCCAAAGTCCATGTTCCTCTCCACTTACGGTCATAAACAAAATACTTCTGCGTGGGCCCTTACCTTCTGCTTTAGCTTTTGCAAAAGCTTCTGCTAATTCCAAAACGCTAACTGTACCACTGCCATCATCATCGGCACCGTAATATATAATTGTATCATTTCTTGTACCTACGTGATCATAATGTGCTGTAATAATTACATATTCATCTTTTTTATCCGTTCCTTCTACCAATCCCAATACATTGCTTACATTAGTTGTGATTGTAGTTTTCCTGAAAGCCAGGTCAATATTTGCCTTATAGGTTTTTGCAAATTCTTTGGTTCCTTTTGTTTTTTCAAAAATCCCTTTACCATCTTCACCCATAATTGAATTTGCGATGTTTTCAGATATAAAAAAGGAGATTGGATTGATACTTGCCCGGTAACCGTTCATGGTCCATTGGCTTCGTTGCCCTGCAGAATTTCTCGGAAAACTTTTTGAAATGATCAACACAGCTGCAGCGCCTTTTTTTGATGCAGCATTAATTTTTCCATTGGTACCGGCAGGATTTTGAAACCCTTGTTGCGCCGGTTTATAATCTGCAGGAGATCCTTCCAAAATGATCACTGCTTTCCCCCGAACATCAAGATCTTTATATGCATCATTTTTATCATCTACAATTCCATAGCCAGCAAATACTGCTTCTGAAAATGGAATTTCCGCAGAGTAGTTATTTCCCGGAAAATAGTCTTTCAGCATTTCGAAATTTTTTCCGTTAATCTTAAATGAACTCCCGATGATAGAGTCGCGGTAAAGAGGATAATACTGCCGGTAGCTATCAGCATTGCCCGGTTTCAGGCCAAACATTTTAAAATGTTCTTCAATATAATTTCCGGCTTTTTCCAGTCCAGGTGATGGAGTATCTCTTCCTTCCATTTCGGCACCGGCTATGATATATAAATGCTTTTTTAAATCAGCAGCAGTGATAGAACTTCCTAATTTCTCAGTTGCTTTAACTTCTTTGCTTTTCTTTTGTGCAAACAACAGAACAGGGAAACTTAATAGAACAATTGCAAATATTTTTTTCATGGTAAAAAATTGGGTAGGGCTCAAATATAAGCCCTATATGCTTTTTTCAAAATGTAAAAGGATGATTGGTAATTAGCAGCTTTCTCTGATTTTTGCTACCCTGAGCTGGTGCCTTCCACCTTCAAATTCTGTGGTCATAAAAAGTTGTAACATTTTTTCGGCATCACCTTCTCTGACAAAGCGGGCAGGTATGCAAATAATATTTGCATCATTATGTTCTCTTGCCAGTTTAGCCAGTTCCTCGCCCCAGCATACTGCAGCACGAATACCCTTGTGCTTGTTTGCTGTGATGGCTACTCCATTGGCGCTGCCACAAATCAGAATGCCAAATGCTGCTTCCCCTTTTTCTACTGCATCAGCAACCGGATGTGCAAAATCAGGATAGTCAACCGAATCTTTAGAGTGGGTTCCGAAATCATGAAAAGCCAAATCTTTTGCTTCCAGGAATGAGATCAGGTCTTCTTTGTAATCATACCCGGCATGATCACTTCCGATTGCTATTGGTTTACTGAAATTGAAAGCTGTTGACATAAAATGCAATTTTGGATAAATGGAATAGGGAAATTGCAATACAAAGGTAACGAGTTTAAAACGGCTATCTGGTTTTCATTTTATCTATTGGCCTTTTCCCAATTGATCAACTCCATTCTTCCTTTTCTTCTTTTGCTTTTTCTTTTTCTACCCTGGCTGCCAATAAAATGCTTATTTCATATAGTATCCATAAAGGTATCGTAACAACTGACTGACTAATAACATCAGGTGGGGTAATAATAGCAGCAATGATCAAGATCACTACGAGAGCATATCGTCTGTTTGTTCTTAAAAACTTTGCAGTAATCAGTCCAATTTTGGCTAAAAAGAAAATTACGATCGGCAATTGAAATGCCAAGCCCGATCCCAAAACCAGCGGCATCATAGTGTTGATATAGCTTTTTATTGTCCAGATATTCTGAATGGAATCAGACATCGAGAAATTTGCCAGGAAATTCATACTGAAAGGCATCAGAAAAAAATAGCCAAATAAAGTACCGGTGAAAAATAAAAATGAAACCCAGAAAATAACACCACGTGTTTTCTTTAATTCATTTTTTGTAAGAGCTGGTTTTACAAATTTCCAGAATTCACGAAAAACAAAAGGAAATGCAAGTATAAATCCACCAACAAAAAGAGAGGTGAAGAAAAGAGATATCTGGCCGGTGGTATCCACATTCTGCATGGTTACGCCAATCTTACCAATACAAAGAGCATCACCTATTCCAATAAATCTTCCAAAATCACAAATTTTTCTAAAGGTTACAAAGTCATCATGAATTGGTCCCAATACTATTTTATCAATAATAAATTTGCTATAGATGCCTGTGATTATCATTCCGATAACAACGGCAATTGCACTTCTGAAAAGGTGACCACGCAATTCTTCCAGGTGATCGATAAATGACATTTCAGCCCTTTCCGCTTTCACAGCTTTTTTTCTCCATCCAAAAAAATTCAAAGCCATCAGTTTTAAATAATAGTGGCAAATATAAGCAGAGGATGCCGTGAATTTTTATTCCTTAAAAATATAAACCCCGGCAGTATGCTACCGGGGTTTATAAAAAGTGTTTCGGAAAATTATTTTACTGCAAGTGCTTTGTCAATTAAGAAAATCAAATTTAGTCGATGAGCACGGGTTTGTTCGTTTGGCGAAACTGCAGTTGCTAAAAGCCCTTTGATCTTTCTCAAAGTACTATACATAACCGCCCTTGATGAATTATCATATGGTCCGGTAGGCGTAGTTACAATAGCAGCCACTCCTTTTACAAATTCAGTTTGTAAATTAGAACGGAAAAGAGAAACATTGCCTGTAAGATCTGCCCTGAATATTGCATTGGTCAGATCATTCAGCACATCAGCAACCAGGTAAGTATTGCCATAAAGTGAACTGTTATTCAAACGGCTCAGGTTGTTTGCACTTAACAAATGTGTCAGTATCCCCACCTGCATTCCAAGTACCATTGTTTGCGGTTTGATATCCTCAGGTTGCCCAAAGAAATTAAAGCCACGACGCTGTTGTTGTAAATACGGATATAGCGCAGCATCTGCATCAAAAGCATTTGGAGCAAATACATATTTAGCCAATAAAGCCATGGCCTTTTTTTGATAGGCAGCTGAAACCGGTGTATATGGTTTATTCTTTGTATCCTGACCAACAAAACTTCTGTCTACCATGACTCCACCAATGAAACGACTTACGCTTTGTGCCATGCCAACACGTTGACCCATCAAACTGCCGAAGCGGCTTCTGAGTTCTGCATATGACCTTCCGGGCTTACTGTATTTATCTTTCAGTTTACCCATCAAAGTATTTACCAGGCCAAATCGTTCTTCAGCATAAGCCACCATATCATTACTCATGTCATTGATCATTACCCTTGGGTCAATTCCGCCGCCACCGGGACTACGCATATCATCAGCATCATTACCAAAAGTGAGATTAGGATCGGTGCTGCGGTCTAGTATTTTTTTCAATGCTGCAGATTCTGTTGCCGGAGACAAAGGCGTATAGCCAAATTCAATTGCCCACAGATCATAGGGCCCTGCTTTTACTGTATAATAATCACCTTGTTTTTTACGATCTGCTGAAACGTTAACAGCAGGATAATCCATTACTGATCCCTGAAGACCTAATTTATGAGTGATCTCTTTGTTGTGTACTTCTGCAGGGCTCAGCATCTGGCTGGCTTTCATATTATGGTTTAAGCCCAGCGTATGTCCCATTTCATGAAGTATGAGATAATATAAAAATTGTTTATGCAATTCTTTTATTTCTTCCGGAGGCGCATCAGTAGTTTCTAAAACAGTCAGGCCGGAAGTATATTGGGCTTTCAATTCGTGCCCCAGAGTACAACTCATCCAGATCTTATTACCAGGATAATTGATTGCTTGATTAGTTTGCTGATTAAATAGCAATGATGGCAAATCAGTTTTAATTGCATTGGCATCAAATAATTCTTCTAAAATCGGACTATTGCTTCCGGTAAACCATTCTACAGTTATATCTGCTCCAAGAATTTGACCTGTTTTGGGATTTACAAAACTGGGCCCGATAGCTCCATAGGGAGGATTGGGTGATGATACCCAGCGAATCACATTATAACGAATATCTGCAGGATCCCAGGTGGCATCATCCGGCATGATCTTCATCAATATCGCATTTTTAAATCCGGCTTTTTCAAAAGCTTCATTCCATCTTAACCCGGCTTCAACAACAGTTTCTCTTAATTCTACCGGTGTGGTATTTTCTACCCACCATACTATCGGTTCTACAGGTTCGCTTAAAGCAGCAGAAGGATCTTTCTTTTTTAAATGCCATCTGTTGATCACGTCTTTATAATCTCCAACTTTTATACTGGTTAAATTATCAACTTCCTGGTTGAAATAACCCACTCTCGGGTCATCAAACCTCGGCCGGTAATCATTTTGTGGTACTTCCAGGAAACTATGTTGAAATTTTATCCTGTTATAGCGGGCATCTGTAATGTCTTTTCCTCCCTGATTGAGAGGTGAAGGGTTGTCATATGCCAGTTCAACGATCACATCTGTATTATCTGGATAAGATCTGATTGACTTGTATCCTGACTTTGCACTGCTGAAATTTCCAATATTAAACATAGTAGCTGCAGCCGGACCCGGTGGTACAACTGGTTTTATCGGATCCAGTTTGTCACTCAGAAATAACGCATCACCTGGAATGATAAAGCCCAATGAATCTTCTGCATCAATTTTAGCGGAATAAAAAACTGCTTCTGTTACATCCACATTGGCTGCTTTGCTAACTGCATTTTCAGGATCATACCAGAAATTTGTATTAACCTGTGAGAACTCCAGCTTGTCAAAATTCTTTTTGATCTTAAAGACCCAGGTTACACGAATCATGTTTTGGTGTAAAAACAAAAAAGTGGGACCACCCAAAGAAAAACTCTGGTAGATGTATTCATTGCCCAGTTGATTTTTCTTTACATACAATTGAACACTGCCACTGGCCGTATCCTGGTAAACTGTAAAAAGACCATCCGTTTTCTTACTGCTTTTTACTTTTTCTGATACAGTAGGTTTAGGTGGCGCTGCTGGGGGAGCTACTTTTTTAGTAGTATCCGGTTTTGCTGCCTGAGGAGTATTTTGCGAAGTTGCTATTATTGTAAACAGCAGCCCCGATGTAAGCAATAACATCGTCTTTTTTGCATAATTCATATTAGTAGTTTTTGGAAAAGGGAAGATAAGTTTATTTTCTACTTCAAAAAATAATATGGATAAACGGAGATAAGGGTTGACGACTATGAGAATAACGGAGTTGATCTATTTCAGTTTCTTCAATTTCACCATTTCTATACGGGTATCGCTTACATTCACAATATCAAACTCATAATCAGCGATAAATATTCTTTCTTTTTGCTTTGGGATTGTTTCATGATAGTTGATAATAAAACCAGATAAGGTTTCGGTTTCGCCTTTAGGGAAATCAAATCCATATTTTTCATTCAGGTAGTCAAGTTCCATCCGACCTGAAAAAATGTATTCATGTTCTGCAATTTGCTTTTCAATAAATTCTTCCACATCATATTCATCCTGAATTTCCCCAAAAATTTCTTCCAACACATCTTCCAGTGTGATGATGCCTGCAGTTCCGCCAAACTCATCTACTACCCAAGCAATGCTTTTCCGTTCCCTGGTAAACTTATTGATCAGATCTGTTGCACTCATGCTTTCCGGTACAGCCGGGATCGATAAAAGTTCAGCCTGTATACTTGTTGGTTGTTTGAACATATGTAAGTGATGAACATAGCCAAGTATGTGGTCGATATTCCCTTTGTAAACAACGATCCGGGTTATTTTTGTTTCAATAAAAAGTTTTTTCAGGTCTTCCACTGACTGATGAATTTCAATGCCGATAATTTCTTTTCTTGGCACAAGACATTGTCTTATTTTGATCCTGGGGAGTTCAAGCGCATTTTCAAACATCTCTGTGTTTAGTGTTTGCTTTTCAGCTTCTGTATTTTTGGTTTGCAGAAAAAGATTTTCCAGGTCACTACGTCCGAATGCTTCTTTTTTCTCATCAACTTTTACATTGAACAGATATTTCAACAGCCAGTTGGCGATAATGATGCAAACCGCTGCAAGCGGATAAAACATCTGATAGAAAATATCAATCAAATGCGCAAGTTTACTCAATAAACTATTAGCCCTTGCCCTGAATATTGCCCTGGGTATAAACTCTGCCATAACCAGAACCACAATAGTTGAAAGCCCGATTTCTATTAAAATGCGGATCACATCTGATCCCACTTTCCATGATTCCCATACCGGACGCATCACATTACTGATCTGCAAACCAAAAAACACAAGGAAAATATTAAATCCTATTAAGGTGGTTCCAAGAAAGTGAACCGGGTGATCAACAAACTGGTCAAGTATCTGGCCACTTGTTCTTCCCTGCTTTTTTTTCAATTCTATACTCATCCTGTTGGCGCTGTAAAAAGCCATTTCAATGCCTGCAAAAAAGCCCATTAATAAAATGGTAAGCAGAAACCAGACTATGGTACTAAAATCAATCATGGGAAAGTAAAGATAAAGAAAGTAGAGAGAGGGAAGAAGCAGCAATAAGCCATTATTTCCATTCAAATGTGTTGTAACTGCAATATGCATTTTATAACTGAATTGACTTTTAAGAATATAAAAACCCTTTTACAATCTCTTCCGCTTTTTTGCATGCTATTTCCAGCTCTTCATTGATTATCACTTTGTCAAAATGTTTTTTAAAGGAGAGTTCGAATGCTGCTTTATTTACCCTGGCAGAAAGACTTTCAGGGGTTTCTGTACCCCTGCTTTTCAGCCTGTTCATTAATTCTTCAATTGAAGGTGGTTCAATAAAAAGCGTCAGTGAGTTGTCTGTGAATTGCTGTTGTATATGCACTGCACCCTGAACATCTACATCAAGCAGCGGCGCTTTACCACTTTCCCAGATGCGATGGATCTCTGACTTTAATGTGCCATAATATTTTCCCTCATATACCATTTCCCATTCTACAAAAGCATCCTGCCTGATTTTTTCTTTGAAATCTGCTTCAGACATGAAGTAGTAATCTTTCCCTTCTTTTTCATTTTCTCTTTTTTGCCTTGTGGCGGCAGATACAGAAAATGCCAGGCGATCAGGAAATGTTTTTAGTAAATGCTTCGTGATGGATGTTTTACCTGAACCTGACGGTGCAGTAATGATGATAACTTTATTTGCAGGAGATGACATCTGCAAAGAAATGAAAGAATCATTTATGCAACAAACTACAGCTCATCAGGTTTATTTATAAAGAAAAAACCAATACCAGTTTTTAAAAAAATAAATCTAACTCTTAGAACTGTCAGGTTTCACGGGCAATAATGGAAGTGCTGGAGCAGGGGGGGGCAAAGGACTTGCTGCCGGTTTGCTATTCAGGGGTGCACCCACTGCAATATCACAACGATGCCCGGGTTGACCATGTGCCGGGTTCATGCCAGGCGCCACTTTTTGCGTTGATGCCTGCGGGCTGATATTTACCGGAAGGGATGGAGTAGAAACATTTGTTGTTTGCTGGTTAATATTTGCACCCTGGATGGGCTTGCTGTCTAGAGGTGCACCAACTGAAATATCACAACGATGCCCGGGTTGACCATGAGCCGGATTAAGGGCCGCAGTTGATTTAGCCGGAGTTGCCGGCAAGCTAATCGTGTTTGTGCCGGTTGGATTTACAATTGTGTCAGAATTTGAACCAGCAGGTAAACTGATGTTTGTGGATTGATTTAGGTCTGGATAATCAACCTGCGTATCCTGCTTGTTAGCACTATTATTATTGCATGCAATACAAAACAATACTGAAATAAGGCTGCATAAAAAAAGATTAATTCTCATTATTCAAGGTTTAAATATTTATTTCATGGTTAAATTCATCGCACAAGGTAAGATTATAATTACTGGAATCAAACACTGGTTTTTTTATTGCATTATTAAATTGATTTATTCTTCTTTTTTTGATATTGGACTATAAAATAGATAATTAAACCAACAGCAGCTGCAATTGAAACATCTCTTATCTCAGTCAGCTTTGAACTTGTTAGTAACCAAATAGCAACAAAAACTCCGGCTAAACCAAACAAATTTCCGAAAGGAATTTTAAAAAAACCATCATTTCCTGTTTCCGTTTTGCGAAGCTTGATCAGGGTAATACAAACAATGCCATAGATCATCACTCTTATAATGGCACTGATGGTTGCTGCATATAAAAAAGAATTAGTAATGGATACGATCAGTGTAATTGACGTAAAGATTAAAAGGGACCATGTCGGTGTTTTATATTTCGGATGAACAAATGATAAAAATCCGGGCAATTGTTTTTCTTCGCTAAATGCATAAGGCAGCCTGGATCCAACTAACATTACTGCATTCAGGGTCCCGATAATTGAAAACAAAGCACCTACGGCTATGATAGTTGCTCCGGTTTTTCCCATAAACAATCCGGCTGCTTCAGCCAACGGTTTTTCTGAAGATGCCAACGCTGGTAAAGTACCAATGCTGACAATCTGAATCAGTATATAAAGTATCACAATGATCAGCGAAGCAAGTAAAAGGGCAAACGGAAGATTTTTTTTAGGATTTTTTACTTCACCAGAATTTACAAGTATGGATTCAAAACCGCCAAAAGCAAAAACAAGTAAGAGAACTGTGGAAGAAAATGAAGAAAACCCGGGAACATGTTTTACTTCAAAATTGGCCGGTTCAATAAAAAACAATCCAACCCCGATAAAAAGTAATAAAGGAAGCACTTTGGCAAAAGTCAGAAAGTTATTTACCCTTGTCGTATTCTTTATTCCGATATGATTGATAAATGCGAGGAACAATGTGATTGATACAATGGAAATGATCCTGGACAGTGGTTGGGAAAACCAATCAGAAAAAACGGAAAGATAGGTAACCATTAAATTGATCAATGCTGCAAATGTGATAAACCTTGTAAGTATCAGCAGCCATCCGGTAAGAAACCCGGGTAAGGGACCAAAAGAAGCAGTAGCATAGAGATAAGGGCCACCGGTTTTTTCAAAACGGCTGCTTACTTCAGCCATACAAAAAATGATTATGAAAACAGTAAATGCACAAACAATGAGTGCTACGATACTGTACACTCCAATTTCTTTAAAAGCTTTTGAGGGTAACCCAAAAATTCCGGCACCTATCACCCCGTTAATAAACAGGAGTACCATCTCCCATTTACTGATACTCCTTTTTAGCATTTGGAAAAGATAATGAAAAAAAATTGTTAGAAAGTAAGATCAATCAGGTACTGATTCTTTTTATGTCTGCTCCCAGTTTTCTTAATCGTTCATCAATGTATTGATAACCGCGGTCTATCTGTTCTATATTTTGAATGATACTTTTCCCTTCGGCACTAAGTGCTGCAATTAATAAAGAAACTCCTGCCCTTATATCCGGGCTGCTCATGGTTATGCCTTTTAGTTTTTGTTCACGTTCCAATCCGATGACTACCGCCCGGTGCGGATCACAAAGAATGATCTGTGCTCCCATATCTATGAGCTTGTCCACAAAGAACAACCTGCTTTCAAACATTTTTTGATGAATGAGTACGCTGCCCTTGGCCTGAATGGCTGTCACTAAAATTATACTTAAAAGGTCGGGGGTAAATCCCGGCCAGGGATGATCATAAATTGTAAGTACACCTCCATCAAAATAACGATGAACTTCATATATATCCTGTGCCGGAATATGAATATCATCATCAGAGAAATTCATTTCAATACCAAGTTGCTTAAATTTTTCTGGTATTATTCCAAGGTTATCAATACCGGCATTTTTAATTGTAATGTCACTTTGCGTTAATGCAGCAAGGCCGATGAATGACCCAACCTCAATCATATCCGGCAGCATGGTATGATCCGTACCACCTAAATATGTAACTCCTTCTATTTTCAACATGTTGCTGCCAACTCCGCTAATCTTTGCTCCCATCTTAATAAGCATCCTGCATAGCTGTTGAATATAGGGTTCGCAAGCTGCATTATAAATCTTGGTTATTCCTTTTGCCATGACAGCTGCCATAATAATATTGGCTGTTCCGGTTACTGATGGTTCATCCAATAAAAGATCTGTTCCTTTAAGATTAGGGGCATCTAAATGAAAGAACCCGTCTTTTTCATTATATGTAAAATCTGCACCCAACTTTTCAAAAGCAATGACATGTGTGTCTAACCTTCTCCTTCCGATTTTATCTCCTCCCGGTTTGGGAATAAATGCTTTTCTGAATCTTGACAGCATTGGACCGGCAAGCATTACTGATCCGCGGAGTCTTCCGCTTTTTTTCCTGAATGTTTCACTATGCAGGTAATCAATGTTCACATCATTTGCCTGGAAAATGCATGTATCTCTTTCAGTTCTTTCTGTCATTACATTCATTTCCCCCAATAATTCAATCAAAAGATTTACATCCAGTATATCAGGTATATTACTGATTGTTATTTTTTCAGGCGTAAGCAATACAGCACTGATTATTTGGAGAGCTTCATTTTTTGCTCCCTGCGGTATGATTTCCCCTTTTAGTTTTTTCCCGCCAATTACCTCATACGAACTCATATATTGTCAAGGGTCTTTTTTGAAGGTGAGAGGTTTGAAATTCTTATTAAAGTAAATGTATAAAAAAACCCCCTGTGGGGGTTTCTGATTTAGTATCTCTTTTTCTTGTAACCACCACTGCCACCGCCACGGTTATCGTGTCTTCTTCCTCCGTCTCCACTTCGCTGTTGAAATTTTCCTCTTTGTTTGCCATAACCGCCCCGGTCACGGTCACGATTTTCCTGTTGAGGCCGGTAAGCTTTTACAAAAGGAGTATTTGTGAACTCAAGTTGCCCTTCAGTAATAATTGTTAATTCACTTTGAATGGCATCGTCATGCACAAGCTCTTTGTGCCAATTATTATAAGCAAGCTTCATATAGTAAGCAACAGCATTTGCAAAACCGAGCTTTTTATCGGGATCTTCTTCTTTCAGGCCTTTTTGAATAATGTCTTCCAGGTTTCTTCCCAGGTGAGAATATTTAGGATGGCGTTTGGGATAGGGAAGAGGCTTGGGTTTTCCTTTTAATGTTTCCCTTGTCGGAATAGGATAGGGAGATGTTACATCCAGTTTAAAATCGGAGATCAGAAAAAGGTGATCCCAGAGTTTATGCCGGAAATCATCTACGTTTTTCAAATGAGGATTGAGAAACCCCATTAATTCAATAACCGCATATGCATTTTGCTGACGTCTTTCAGGATCCTCAATTGTTTGTACATGCTCAATCATCTTCTGGATATGCCGGCCATATTCACGCATAACCAATTCGTTTCTGGTAGTATTATATTCCATGAATTGTTTTTAGAGAACTTCAAATGTAAGCAAGAAATTGGGATTGTTCAATCTTTAGATAAAACCGCTATGAGTTAAAAAAGAAGGGGCCCCGAACCAAGGCCCCTTATATAAGCCACCATCCTCTTCCACTTAGAGGTCGTTTAATATCAAATTTTCTGCATTGTGAATAACAAACATGGTACCAATTTTATTTATCTTAATGGTTAGTTTACATTTTTTTAAACTGATGATTACCTGCTTGTTCTTTGTGCTTGTAAATCTTGATATTTTTTTAATAGGAATCAATTGTAAAACTTCCTGATTTTTAATCGCATTATTCTTATCTGATTAAGCAAAATCCCTTAAGTGGATTTCTGTATATATAGAATTCGGATAAAAAATTGGTTTTGAAAACAGGTGTTTTATACGTGAATATTAACTATTGCTATGATCGTAGTTAAAGAACAATCTTACAAAGTTTACATTTGTATTAATGAATATTGCTATAGTTGCCAGTGTTTTACAAGACGAGAGCCTGACAGGGGAGAATGAATTCATTCGGGATTTGATTTCAACTCTTGCTGAATTAAAAAAGGATATTCGGTTTTTACTTATTGTTGATAAAAAGCGGAAGTTCAGTTTCAATCTTACCGGCAATTTTGAATTATTAACGATGGGCTATCCCGGAAAAACTGCAATCCAAAAAACATATTGGTGGGAAATCAAACTTCCGGGGACTTTGAAGAAAAAGAAAATTGATGTATTCATATCTTTTGATGGCCTATGTTCAGGAAATACGGATGTTCCTCAGATTATTTATGGATCAAAACTCTTGCAAAATAAACGGGGTAATATTAAAAGATCAGCCCTTGTATTGACAAATTCTGAATGGGAGAAAGACAAACTTAAAGATAAATTCAGGTTGCCTGATGGGGCTATAAACATTTTAACATTAGCTGCACCGGATTTATATATACCAATGGAGGAAAGTGAAAGGGGAAAAATCAAGGCTAAATATTGCAACGGGAAAGAGTATTTTTTGTGTTCAGGATTAAATCAGGATGCGGATGCCTTTATCAATTTCTTAAAATCCTTTTCTCATTTTAAAAAGAGATTACAAAGCAACATGAAATTAATGCTGCTTTCAAAACCGGATAAAAAGTCCCTGGAAAAACTTTCAACTTATAAATACAGGAAGGATGTGTTATTTGTTGATGAGTTAAATGAAAAAGAGCAACCTTCAATAATCAGTTCAGCTTATGCTGTGATCATACCTCAAAATAATTTTCAATCAGTTTTTATGGCATTAAAATCTTTACAATGTGGAGTGCCGTTGATATCGCCTGAGAACTCACCAGTAAAAGAATATGCTGAAGATGCGGGACTGTATTTTGAAAAAGTATCTGAAAAAGAAATTGGAGAGAAAATGATCAGGATCTATACAGATGAAGGATTAAGAGATCAGCTGATCAGCAAAGGAAGGGAAAGGGCTGCGAGGTATTCAATAAAGAAATCTGCAGAGCTGTTATGGAACAGTATTCAAAAAGCAGTAAAGTGATTTAAGCTATTTTTGCTGCTCATTTCAACAAAATTTAAAATGAATAAATCTACAATAACTATCGACGTACACTTAAATGAGAACAGGGTGCCTGAAGAAATAACCTGGAAAGCATCTGATACCACTATTGAAAATGCACAAAAAGCAAAGGCTATGATGTTGGCATTTTGGGATGGTGCTGAAAAAACAGCTTTAAGAATTGATCTTTGGACCAAAGAGATGATGGTTGATGAGATGGCTGATTTTTTTTATCAGACCATGATGACCATGGCCGAAACCTATGGAAAAGCCACACAGCATCATGAAATGGTGGAAGAGATGAAAAAATTTGCACAGGATTTTTATCAGAAATTCAGGGATAAGCAATTAAAGGAAAATAAAGCATAATGTTGAAATGATGGGACCTGAATTCCGGATATTTACTTAGAAAGAAAATATTTATCTGTAAAACTAAAAAAATGAATCTTGAACAAAAAATAATGGTGGACCTGAAAGCAGCCATGCTTGCAAAGGATGAGAAAGCATTACGTAGTTTAAGAGCAATTAAAGCGGCAATCTTATTGGCAAAAACTTCTGAGGGTGCAGCGGGTGAAATAAAAGCAGAAGACGAAATAAAACTTTTGCAAAAATTAGTTAAACAACGTAAAGATTCTCTTGAAATTTACCAGCAACAGAATCGTGCAGACCTTGCTCAAAAAGAAATGGAAGAGATTTCAGTTATAGAAAAATTTTTACCGGCGCAACTTTCTGCAGAAGAATTAAAAAAGGAAATTGCAATGGTGATTGCCGAATTGAATGCAAGTTCCCCGGCTGATATGGGAAAAGTGATCGGTGCTGCCAATAAAAAATTGGCTGGAAAATCCGATGGAAAAACTATTTCAGCAGTAGTAAAGGAGTTATTGACAAAAAGCTGATGCTGTATTTCCGTGCAAACTTTAATATGCTATCAGCAAGCAAACCAAATAAATTAAAATAAGTGGTATTAGATATCATAGTAGCAGTTGCATTAATTTTTGCAATTATAAAGGGCTATCAGCAGGGATTGATTGTAGCTTTGTTTTCTGTTTTGGCTTTTATTATTGGTATAGCTGCGGCCATGAAATTATCAACAGCAGTAGCCGGGTATATTGGTAAAGCAGTAAAGATTTCAGATCAATGGCTTCCTGTCATTTCCTTCATTGTTATTTTTCTGATCGTTGTTTTAATAATACGTATGTGTGCAAAACTGATTCAGAAAACTGTACAGTTCGCAATGCTGGGTTGGGTAAACAGGTTGGGAGGGATTTTACTATTCTTAGTATTGTACATTTTGATTTTCAGTGTAATTATTTTTTATGCAGAGCAAATTTCATTATTAAAACCGGAAACGATAAAAGCGTCAGTTACCTATTCATATGTACAACCATGGGGGCCTGAAGTGATAGATGGGTTTGGAAAAATAATTCCATTTTTCAAAGGAATGTTTCAGGAATTACAAGAATTTTTTGGAAATGTGTCAAACCAAATTCCGGTTTCGAATTAATGTTTGACATTCTCCTGTTTAAATAGCCTTAAACTTTGGGGTAAAACAGTTATTTTAGCAAAAATAAAAGGCAGGAAAAAACGAATGCATTACGAGCTAAAACATCAGGATAAATTCAAGTTTATTGAAGAGGGGGAAGGTGAGCCCCTGGTACTCCTGCACGGGCTTTTTGGTGCGTTGAGTAATTTTCAACCACTGATTGACTATTTTCGAAACCACTATAAAGTGGTAGTTCCTGTTCTTCCTTTATTTGAACTGGATATACTACACACTACAGTAGGCGGCCTGGCAAAGTTTGTCAATAAATTTCTGGAAGCAAGGGATCTGAAAGATGTACACCTGATGGGCAATTCCTTAGGCGGGCATGTGGCATTGTTACATATCCTTAAACATCCGGAAAGAATAAAATCGCTGACACTTACCGGAAGTTCTGGCTTATTTGAAAACGGGATGGGAGATAGTTATCCCAAGCGTGGAGACTACGAATACATTAAAACCAAGACCCAATTAACCTTTTATGATCCCAATATAGCTACCAAGGAACTGGTAGATGAAGTATATGCCATTGTAAATAACCGTATTAAGGCCATAAAAATAATTTCCCTTGCCAAAAGTGCGATCAGAAATAATTTAGGGGAAGAGCTCAATCAAATTCAAAAACCTACGTTATTAGTCTGGGGAAATAATGATAGCATAACGCCTCCATTTGTTGCGAGAGAATTTAATAAGTTAATACCAAACAGTGAACTGCATTTTATTGATAAATGCGGACATGCTCCGATGATGGAAGTGCCCGATGAATTCAATACCATATTGCATAAATTTTTGAAAAATCAAAACGAGCCTGCAACAATTTCCTGAGTGTTGCTGTCTCATAGAACAAAGCCGTAATCCATGTTAACCAGAGATCTACTATCTCAGTCGTTACCTACACTTCAGTTGCAAGACAAAGTTTTTAATGTTTTGCAGATGATGAATGATTGCCATGTCTCTCACCTTGCCGTGGCAAATGGAGAGAGATTTGCCGGCATTGTTAGCGAAGAATTTCTGATGCAGGCACCGGATGATACTTTGGAAATCGGCACACACAAGGAGGGCTTTCTATTTCTTTATGTAAATGAAAAAGAACATTTTCTTAAAGCATTACAGGTAGCAGTTGATAACAGGCTAAGTATTGTACCTGTTGTGGGTGAAAATAATGAACTGATGGGAGTGGTCAGCTATCGGGAACTATTGAAAAAAGCCTCAGAGTTTATGAATGTGAAAGAACCCGGTGGCCTGATTGTGCTGGAATTGGAGAGCAACAATTACTCATTTAGTGAACTTAGCCGGTTGGTAGAAACCAATGATGCACAGATAACTCAGTTAAATACGTCTATTGATCCTGAAACAGGATTGATGCAAGTAACTGTAAAGATCAACAAAGCAGAAATTTCTGATATTGTTGCTACGTTTCAACGATACGAGTATAATGTAAAATATTATTTTGGTGAAGAACTTTACGAGAATGAACTACGCAGTAACTACGACAACCTGATGAACTATCTCAAACTCTAACAAGGCCTTCATTTTTATTCACTGTAGTATGTCCTATCTTTAAATTTCGTTTTAAAAGAGCAGTTTTTGTTTATGAATTATTTGGGAAGATTTTTTTTAATTAATTTTTTGGTTATTGCATCTGCGACATTTGTTTTTTCTCAGCCTCTACAAGCCAATCTGTCTTTACCGGATTCTTTAAAAGCTTCATTGGTTGAAAATGACTCAACCCGGGTTTTCAGGATCAGGAATATAACGTTAGAGGGTAATCATAAAACCAAAAATGCGTTCATCTACAGGGAAATACCAATCAGGCCGAATGATCATTATACCCTTTCGGCGTTAAATAAAAAATTCGAGGATTCCCGCAGGCAATTAATGAATACCGCTTTGTTTCATGAAGTGACGGTAACATTTAAAGAAGTTGATGAATATGATGTTGATGTTTTAGTGTTGATGAAAGAACGCTGGTATTTGTTTCCTATTCCTTTCTTCAAATTTATTGACAGAAACTTTAATCAATGGCTGATTGAACAGAATGCAAAACTTGACAGGGTGAATTATGGCTTAAAAGTTCTTTATAACAATACAACCGGTAATAATGATAAGCTGAATGTCTGGTTAATGAACGGATACACCAAGCAGATTTCCATAACATATGACAGGCTGTATTTTGATAAGAAAATGAAATGGGGGTTATACACAAGTCTTACATCGGGTAAAAACCGGGAAATAAATTACAGCACACTTAACAACAAACAACAATTTTACAGGGATACCAATAATTTTGTCCGGTCTTTTTTCCGGGCAAACTCAGAACTTACTTACCGGCGTGCTATCAGAACAAGACACCGGTTTGGAATCAGCTATAATAGTGAAAATGTGACTGACACTATTATTGCTTTAAATCCTTCATATTTTAAAAATGGAAAAGACAAAATAGTATTTCCGGAAATATATTATAGTTTAAATTATGCAGATGTTGATTATTTACCTTTTCCCTTAAAAGGATATCTTGTAGACCTGTCTTTCACAAAACGGGGGTTCAATAGTGCAATGGATCTGTGGCAGCTTCATTTAAAATCCTATTCGGGTTGGCGGGTAGCCAACAAAACATATTTGGGTGTAAAAGCTTCAGGAATTATCAAACTCCCTTTTAAACAACCTTACTATAATCAACGATTGCTTGGATATAATGATTTTGTCATGCAGGGGTATGAATATTTTGTAGTAGATGGTGTGGCAGGGGGATATTTAAAAACTTCCCTTACCAGGGAAATTCTGAATTTTAATATTCATAAAAAAAAGAAAAACAATGAAGACCTGTTCCGGATTCCTTTTCGTGTTTATGGGAAAATATATGGGAATGCCGGCTATATGTACCATCCTTTACCCGGGGCTAATAGTTTAAATAACCGGATGCTTTACTCAGGTGGCATCGGAATTGATATTATCACACAGTATGATTTTACTTTGAAACTGGAATGGAGCTTTAATCAGATAGGTCAAAACGATATATATTTACACAGGAAGTCTTTTTACTGATTTTTTTTTTCAATTATGAAGATTGCAATTTACAGTCGTATTCTTGAAGAAGACAAACGAAGCGATGTTCAGTTTTTTTTTGATGAAATTGCGAAACAGAACATCAGCGCTGTTGTTTTTCTGCCATTCTTTGAAGAAATTAAAAATCGGGTTAATCTTCCGGACAATACCACTACTTTTTACTTATCCGAAGACCTGAATGAGGAAATTGATTTTGTGATCAGCCTTGGAGGGGATGGCACCCTGCTGGATACTGTTACTTTAGTAAGAGAAAAAGGTATTCCGATCGTAGGAATCAACTTTGGTCGTTTGGGTTTTCTGGCTAGCATCGGCAGAGATCAATTGGCAGACGCAGTAAAGGCACTTGCAAAACAAACTTATGTAATAGATAAAAGGAACCTCATTCACCTTGATGCCAGTATTGAAATGTTCGGGCATGTGCCATTTGCTTTAAATGAATTTTCAATTCATAAAAGAGATACAGCCCCAATGATTAAGATCCATACTTATCTTAATGGTGAATTTTTAAATACCTATTGGGCAGATGGGTTAATAGTTGCCACACCAACCGGATCCACCGGGTATTCTTTAAGTTGTAATGGACCTATTGTTTTTCCTGACTCAGGAAGTTTTTTAATTACCCCGGTTGCTCCACACAATTTAAATGTGAGGTCCATTGTAGTTCCGGATAACAATATTATTTCATTTGAAATAGAAAGCCGGGCAGACCAGATCATTTGCGCAATGGATAGCCGGCGGGAAATAGTAAGCAAGAATGTTCAATTGGCGGTTAAAAAAGAGACTTTCCTTTTGAATTTAGTCAGGCTTACCGAGAATAATTTTTTACAAACACTACATAATAAATTAACCTGGGGCCTCGACAGACGAAACTAGCAGAATGCAACACTAATTAACCCAAGTTGCTACAAGTCATCTCAAAAGTAATTTCTGATTAAAATTATGATGCAAGCCAGTTGAATAAATCCAAGGAAATTGACTTCGTAATACTCATACCGGGTATTGCATCTTCTGAAATTCTGAATCCAGGCAAACAGCCTTTCTACTTTCCATCTCTTTTTATATCGCCGGAGTTCTCTTCCATCCTGTGTTGGTTTGGTTCTTCTGTTTTGCTTATGCGGGGCTATCATTTTTATTTTCTCCCTCCTCATCTGTTTGTCTAATTTGTCACTGTCATACGCTTTGTCGCCAATCATTCTTTGGGGTTTAGCTTTGATAAAGCGTTTTGATAATGTTTTTTCAACAAGTTTAATTTCGTGGCGGCTTGCTTCATGTGTGGAAACGGCGAGAGGTAAACCATGGCCGTCTGCAATTGCCATGATCTTGGAACCCTTACCCCGCTTAGTTTTTCCAATGCCATCGCCCCCTTTTTGGCTGCTGCAAAGCTGCCATCTATAAAAGTTTCTGCTAGGTCCATCTTGCCTCTTGTTTTCAAATCAATGGCCAGCGAGGTCAGGATTTTTTCCCATACACCGGCCTTCACCCATTCCTGAAATCTTCTGTGGCATGTTTGATAAGGCGGATACTTGTCTGGCAGATCTTTCCACGGAGCACCTGTCCGGCATATCCATAAAATACCATTTAGAATTTGCTCGTCGTCTTGACGGGGGCGTCCGGAAATTTCTTTAGCAGGCCGGGCCTTTTTAATAAGCGGCTCTACTAATTTCCATTGTGGTTGGGTTAGATTCATGCTTCACAAAATCTTACCCATTTGTCTGAAATCAAAGAACTTTAAATCCACTATTCACATTTCAACTACTTTTGAGATAGCTTGTAGTTAA